>NZ_JBEPAA010000012.1:0-146180 GCF_040298365.1 Kitasatospora sp. NPDC001603 | reverse complement strand
CGGTTTCTTTACCCCGGCCCGGCCTGCGCACCCCCCCCCCCCCGCGCCCCCCCCACCGCCCCGGGCCCCCCGGCTTGCCCCCCCCCCGGGGGGGGGGGCCCCGCCCCCCGCCCCCGCCCCTCGACAACTCACCACCCCGGTCATCAAGATGTGACGCCGTACCCTCCGTCACGTCCTTCACATCCGCACCGGGAGCAGCATCATGGGCCGCCTCACCTCGCACCGCACGGCCCTGCTCGCCGGCCTCACCGCCGTCTCGCTCTCGCTGACCCTCTGCGCCTGCGGCTCCGGCACCGGCGGCGCCCAGGCCGCCCCGACCCCGCTCGAATCGCCCAAGCTCACCGCGGTCGACATCAATCCGCACGACCGTGCCGAGCTCCGCCCGGGCGGCACCCTGCGGGTCGCGGTCGCGCAGTACTCCACCCAGTGGTCGCCGATCCACACCGACGGCAGCGAGTCCTCCACGGTCACCGTCACCAAGCCGCTGCTGCCGACCTTCTTCCGCTCCGACGCGGCCGGCACCCAGAGCATCAACCCGGCCTACCTCCAGGACGCCCGGTCCGAGCTCCGGGACGGCCACCAGGTCGTCACCTGGACGCTCAACCCGAAGGCGAGGTGGTCCGACGGCACCCCGCTCACCTGGCGCGACATCGCGGCCAACTGGCACGCCCTGAACGGGAAGGACCCCGCCTTCAAGGCCTCCAGCAGCACCGGTTTCGAGCTGGTCTCGTCGGTCGAGCGGGGCCGGGACGACTTCCAGGCCGTGATGACCTTCGACAAGCCGTTCTCCGAGTGGCAGTCGATGTTCAACGGCGCCGCCAACGCCCCGCTGCTGCCCGCGAGCCGGATCGCCACCGCGGACCTGTTCAACTCCGCCTACCTGGACGCGATACCGGTCACCGCCGGCCCGTTCAAGGTGGAGAAGCTGGACCGGGCCGCGCAGACGGTCACCCTGGTCGCCGACCCCGGGTGGTGGGGCGAGAAGCCGCTGCTGGACCGGATCGTCTTCCGTGCCATGGTGCCCAACACGATGGCCGCCGCCTTCGCCAAGGGTGAGATCGACTTCTTCAACAACGGCCCCGACGTGGCCGGCTACCAGCTCATCAGGAGCACCAAGGGCGCCGCCGTGCGCCGCGCCGGCGGGCCCGACTTCCGCCAGTTCACGCTGAACAGCCGCAGCCCCCTGCTGACCGACCCGGCCGTCCGGCAGGCCCTGTTCCAGGCGATCAACCGGGACGCCATCACCCGCTCCGACCTCAGCGGCCTGGACTGGCCCACCGTCACCCTCAACAACCACCTGCTGGTGGCCAACCAGAACGCCTACCGGGACAACTCGCTCGGCCTGAGCCGGTTCGACCCGGCCGACGCCGTCCGCAAGCTGGACGCGGCGGGCTGGAAGCTCGACGGCGACGTCCGCAAGAAGGACGGCCGGGAGCTGAACCTGCGGATGGTGATCCCGGCCGGGGTCACCCAGGCCCAGAACGAGGCCGCCGTGACCACCCGGATGCTCAAGGACGTCGGCGTCAAGGTCACCACGGTGACCGCCGCCGCCAACGAGTACTTCGACAAGTACGTCAACCGCCACGACTTCGACATCGCCGCCTACTCGCTGCTCGGGACGCCCTTCCCCGCCAGCGGCAACCGGGCCAACTTCGTCCAGAACGGCGGCACGAACCACTCCCTGGCCGGCAGCGCCACCGCCGACGCCGCCCTCGACCGGGCCGCCGCCGCGACCGACGCGGCCACCGCCTTCGAGGCCATCAACCAGGCCGACGGCGAGCTGTGGAAGGTGGCCGGGGTGCTGCCGCTCTACCAGCGCCCGCAGCTGTACGGCGCCCGCGCCGACCTGGCCAACATCGGTGCGCAGGGCCTGTCCGACATCGTCTGGGAGAACGTCGCCTTCCAGCGGTGAACGGCCGGGCGGGCCGGGCCCCGGGGAGCACGCCCCGGGGCCCGGCCCGCCGACCGGTTCAGCCCGCGCCGATCACGTCCCGGACCTCGGCGAAGTGGCACGCCGAGTCGTGCGCCGCCGGACCGCTGAGCGTGCTGGGCACCGCCAGCAGCGGGACCTCGGTGGCGCAGCGCTCCTCCGCCTTCCAGCAGCGGGTGCGGAACCGGCAGCCGGACGGCGGGTTGGCCGGCGACGGCAGGTCGCCGGTGAGCAGGATGCGCTCGCGCTGCTCCCGCCCGGTCGGGTCCGGCACCGGCACCGCGGAGAGCAGCGCCTGGGTGTACGGGTGGGTCGGGTGCGAGTAGATCTCGTCCTCCGTGCCGATCTCGACCATCTTGCCGAGGTACATCACCCCGACGCGGTCGGAGATGTGCCGGACGATCGAGAGGTCGTGCGCGATGAACATGTACGAGAGCTCGAACTCGCTCTGCAGCTGCTCCAGCAGGTTGATCACCTGCGCCTGGACGGAGACGTCCAGGGCGGAGACCGGCTCGTCGCAGATGATCAGCTCCGGCTTGAGCGCCAGCCCCCGGGCGATGCCGATGCGCTGGCGCTGACCGCCGGAGAACTGGTGCGGGTACCGGTTGATGTACTCCGGGTTCAGGCCGACGACGTCCAGCAGGTCCTGGACGGCCTTGCGGCGGTCGCCCTTCGGCGCCACCTCCGGGTGGATCTCGAAGGGCTCGCCGATGATGTCGCCGACCGTCATCCGCGGGTTGAGCGAGGTGTACGGGTCCTGGAACACCATCTGGATGTTCCGGCGCACCGCCTTCAGCCCGGCGCCGGAGAGCCGGGTGATGTCCTCGCCCTTGAACAGCACCTGGCCGGAGGTGGCCCGCTCCAGGTTCATCAGCACCTTGGCCAGCGTGGACTTGCCACAGCCGGACTCGCCGACGATGCCGAGCGTCTCGCCCTTCATCAGCTCGAAGGAGATGCCGTCGACCGCCTTCACGGCGCCGACCTGCTTCTTGAAGACGATGCCCTGGGTCAGCGGGTAGTACTTGACCAGGTCCCTGACCTCCAGGATGGGCTCAGCCATGGAGGGTCTCCTTCCAGAAGTGGCAGGCGCTGCGGCGGCCCGGCAGATCGGCCCCGTCGGAGTCCAGCACCGGCACCAGCCGCGGGAGTTCGCCGCGGCAGCGGTCCGCCGCCCGGTCGCAGCGCGGGTTGAACGCGCAGCCCTCGGGGATCCGCAGCAGGCTCGGCGGCAGGCCCTGGATGGCGTAGAGGTTCTGGCCCTTCTGGTCCAGCCGGGGAATCGACCGGAGCAGGCCCTTGGTGTACGGGTGGGCCGGCCGCGCGTACAGCTCGTGCACCGGGGCGGTCTCGACGATCCGGCCCGCGTACATCACGGCGATCTTGTCCGCGACGTCGGCGACCACGCCGAGGTCGTGGGTGATCAGGATCAGGCCCATGTTGAACTCGGCCTGCAGCTCGGCCAGCAGGTCCATCACCTGGGCCTGGACCGTGACGTCCAGGGCGGTGGTCGGCTCGTCCGCGATGATCAGGTCCGGTTCCAGGGCCAGCGCCATCGCGATCATGATGCGCTGGCGCATGCCGCCGGAGAACTGGTGCGGGTAGTCGCCGACGCGCTGCCTGGCGGCGGGGATGCGCACCCGCTCCATCAGCTCGACGGCCCGCTCCTTGGCCTCCTTGCGGGAGGCCCCCTGGTGCACCCGGAACATCTCGCCCAGCTGGTAGCCCACGCTCAGCACCGGGTTCAGCGAGGAGAGCGCGTCCTGGAAGATCATCGCGATCTTCCGGCCGCGGACCGCCCGACGGGCCTTGGGGCTCATGGTGAGCAGGTCCTCGCCCCGGAACCGGATCGCGCCGGCGGTGATCTTCCCCGGGGGCATGTCCAGGATGCCCATGATCGCCTGCGCGGTCACCGACTTGCCCGAGCCGGACTCCCCCAGCACCGCCAGGGTCTCCCCGGCCGACACCGAGTAGCTCACGCCGTTGACGGCCTTGGCCACGCCGTCCCGGGTGTGGAACTCGATGTGCAGGTCGTCGACCTCCAGGAGCGGCGTTCCGGGCACCAGGTTCTCCCGTCCGCCGCCGATCACCTCCACGGCGTCCCGGCGCGGGGTGCCGTCCTTCGACTGCTTCGACAGCTTCGTCGTGTCACTCATCGTCCGCGGCCCTCCTCAGCGCAGCTTCGGGTCGAGGGCGTCGCGTACCGCGTCGCCGAGCATGATGAACGCCAGCACGGTGATGCTCAGCACCGCGGCCGGGAAGAGCAGCACGTGCGGCGCGGTCAGGAAGCGGGACTGCGCGTCGCTGATCATCAGGCCCCAGGAGATCGCCGGGGACTGGATGCCGATGCCGAGGTACGAGAGCGCGGCCTCGGCACCGATGTAGACGCCCAGGTTGATGGTCGAGACCACGATCACCGGGGCGACCGCGTTCGGCAGGATGTGCCGGGAGACGATCCGCCCGGTGCCGGCGCCGAGCGCCTTGGCCGCGACCACGTAGTCGTTGTGCTTGTTGGAGAGCACCGCCGAGCGCATCAGCCGGTAGATCTGCGGCCAGCCGAGGACGGCCATCACCGCGGAGACGGTCCAGGCGTTGCCCTTGCCCCAGGTGGACATGATCAGCATGCCGCCGAGCAGCAGCGGGATGGCGAAGAAGATCTCGGTGACCCGGGAGAGCAGGCTGTCCCAGATCCCGCCGATCCAGCCGGCCCAGAGGCCCAGCGTGCCGCCGACGGCGACCACCAGCGAGGTGGTCAGGATGCCGACGATGATCGAGTTGCGGGCTCCCCAGACGGTGCGGGTGTAGATGTCGCAGCCCTGGACGTCGAAGCCGAACCAGTGGTCCGCGCTGGGCCGCTTCAGCGAGTCGGACAGGTTGCAGAACCCCGCCGAGGTCGGGTCCCCGTCGGTGAACAGGCTCGGGGCGACGGCGAGCGCCACCATGAACAGCGCCAGGAACCCGCCGATCAGGAACAGCGGATTGCGCCGCAGGTCGTACCAGGCGTCGGTCCAGAGGCTGGCCACCCGCTCGTTGCCGGTCCGGCCGGCCTCGGCGCCCTTGGTGAGCACCGCGGTCCCGGGCGCCGCGGAGCCGGGCTGCTCGGGGATCGCCACCTTGGTGTCCTCGCTCTTCGTCGGCTCACTCATAGCGGATCCTCGGGTCCAGAACGGCGTACAGCAGGTCGACCACCAGGTTGGCGAACAGGTAGACGAGCACCAGGGCGCTCACGATGCCCACCACGATGGTGCGTTCGCGCAGGTAGACGGACTGGAAGAGCTGGTGTCCGACCCCGGGGATGTTGAAGATGCCCTCGGTGATGACCGCGCCGCCCATCAGCCCGCCGAGGTCCATGCCCAGGAAGGTGACGATCGGGATCAGCGCGTTGCGCAGGCCGTGCCGGACGACCACCCGCAGCGGGCTGAGGCCCTTGGCGACCGCCGTGCGGACGTAGTCCGCCCGCATCACCTCGATCAGGCTGGTCCGGGTGAGCCGCGCGATGTACGCCAGCGAGGTGGAGGCGAGGACGTAGGCCGGTAGCAGATAGGACCGGAAGCCGGCGTCCTCGTTGAACGAGACCGGGAAGAAGTCGATGCCGTAATCGGTGTTGAGCTTCACCCCGAGCACCAGTTGCAGCACGAAGCCGATCACGAAGACCGGGATCGAGATGACCATCAGGGTCGAGATCAGCACCACGTTGTCGATGAACTTGCCGCGGCGCAGGGCGGCGATCACACCCGCGGTGACACCCACCACCATCTCGATGACCAGCGCGGTCACCGCCAGGTTGATGGTGTACGGGAACGCCGTCTTCATGACGTCCACGACCTCGTTGCCGCGGTAGTCCTCCCCGAAGTCGCCCTTGAACAGGCCGACCAGGTAGTCCCAGTACTGGATGAAGAACGGGTCGTCCAGGTGGTAGCGGTCCCGCAGGACCGCGACGACGGCAGGGTCCTGCCGTTTCTCACCGGCCAGTGCCGTGATGGGGTCGCCAGGCAGCAGGAAGACCAGTGCGTAGATCAGGAACGTCGCGCCGAGGATCACAGGTATGGCCTGGATGATCCGGCGGACCACATAGCGGCCCATGCGGCCTCCTCGTGGTTCGGGGCACGCCCGTGACGGGCGGCACGGGGGTTGCCCGCGCCACCCGTCCCGGCGTGCCGGTCAGCTGGATGTCGGTCAGGCCAGTTCGACGTTGGCCAGGTCCATCTGTCCCTGGGCGTTGACGTTCACGTTCTTGACGGTCTTGGTGTACGCCGCGGAGGACATGTAGGTGTAGACCGGGATGTACGGCAGGTCCTTGACCAGGATGTCGTCGGCCTGCTGGTAGAGCTTGATGCCCTCGGCGTCGGTCTTGGCCGCGTCCGCCTTGGACAGCAGGGCCTCGAACTCCTCGTTGACGTAGCCGCCGTAGTTGGACCCGTTGTCGATGGCGACCTTGGAGAAGATCGGCCGCAGGTAGTTCTCGATCGACGGGTAGTCCATCGACCAGGCCATCCGGAAGGCGCCGGAGTACTTGTGCTCGCCCAGCGCGGTGAGGATCGCGCCGAACTTCTCGAACGGCTTGAAGGTGACCTCGATCCCGAGGTTCGCCTTGAGCTGGTTGCCGACGGCCTCGATCCACTCCTTGTGGCCGCCGTCGGCGTTGTAGCCGATCTCCAGCGTGTTGCCGGGCAGGCCGCCGGCCTGGGTGAAGAGCGCCTTGGCCTTCGCCGGGTCGTACTTCGCGGCGTCGCCGAGCGCGCCCTGGCGGTACCCGGGAATGATCGGGTTGATGAAGTCGTCGGCGGGCTTGCGGGTGCCCGAGAAGATGGTCTTGGTGATCGATTCCCGGTCTATCGCCATCGAGATCGCCTTGCGGAGGTCCGGACTGGCGAATGCCGGATTCGTCGAGATCGGGAATCCGAGGTAACCGACGCCGGAATCCGGCTTGTAGATGTAGCGGTCGCCGAACTCCTGGGCGACGGTCGCCATCGCCGAGATCGGCAGCTTGTCGGTGATCTGGATGTTGTCCGCTCGCAGATCGTTGTAAGCGGTGTCCAGCTTGTCGTAAATCTTGAACGTGACGGAATCCAGCTTGGCCTTTCCGTCGGAGGCCGGGAAGTTCTCGAAGCGCTTCACCTTGATCTGCTTGTTGTGCTCCCACTTCCCGTCGATCTGGAACGCGCCGTTGCCGATCGGCGCGTCCTCGAAGGCCTTCGGGTCGGTGAAGAACGCCTTCGGGAGCGGGAAGAACGCGTTGTAGCCGAGCATCGTCTTGAACTGCGAGAACGGCGCCTTGAGGGTGACGGTGAAGGTCTTGTCGTCGACGACCGCGAGGCCCTTGAGCTTGTCGGCGGTGGGCTTCTTGTCCTTGCCGGGGGCCAGCTCGTCGGAGCCGAGGATCTTGTCGAAGAACGGCAGGGCCTCCTGCGCGTTGTCCTGGTTGGCGCCGTAGTTCCAGGCGTCGACGAAGGACTGGGCGGTCACCTTCTCGCCGTTGTGGAAGGTGTAGCCGTCCTTCAGCTTGATCGTCCAGGTGGTGGCGTCCTGGCTCTCGATCGACTCGGCGACCCGGAGCTTGGGCGAGTTGTCCTTGATGTCGTAGTCGACCAGGCCCGCGAAGATCGCGTTGAGCACCTCGGCACCCTCGGACTCGGAGGTGTTCTGGGGCACCAGCCCGTGCTGCGGCTCACCCAGCTCGACGCTGATCGAGCCACCCTTCTTGCCCGACCCGGCGCCGCTCGCCTCGCTGGAGGACTTCTTGTCGCCGCCGGTGCTGCAGGCGGAGATCGCGAGTGCGGTGCACGCCGCGAGCGCGGTCCAACGCATGGTCTTGGTGAGCCTCATTCAAGTGCCTCTCGATTTAGGGGCTTACGAACGAACGGCGCCCCGCCAGTCGGTGTGCCGGGCATGGCAAGGGTCGACATCTCAGGGCCGATCCGCACAGTTGGCGAGGTGACCACTGATACGCGCAGAGCAACTATCGATCACCCGACCCCTCCGGCGGAATCCGCCTCACATCTCTTTTCAATTACATGCTCAGACCAAGTCATGACAATGCTCGCCAAATTCCGGCATATCGCACCTGGAATGCCGTGTTCCGGTTTCCGGATAACGAACAATAAGCTCCGGTATTCGATGCTTTACGGAGCGTAATGATCATTTTCGGGCCGGGAATTCCGGCGTTTCCGCAGGACAACGCAAGGGCGCGCCCTCCGGAGGGAGGACGCGCCCTTGGTGCGTGGTCAGGACAACTGTGTCAACTGGATTCGCGTGGGGGCTCCGGCGTGCCCGCCGCGCCCTCCCCGCCGTCCGGGCCCCCGCGCTCCGCCGCGAAGTGGCAGGCCGAGTCGTGCCGGGCGTGCCCGTCCAGCCAGGCCGGGGCGGCCAGCAGCGGCACCTCCACGGCGCACCTGTCCCGCGCCTTCCAGCAGCGGGTGCGGAACCGGCAGCCGGACGGCGGGTTGGCCGGCGACGGCACGTCCCCGACGAGCACGATCCGGTCCCGGGACTCGCGCGCCGTCGGGTCCGGCACCGGCACCGCGGAGAGCAGCGCCTGGGTGTACGGATGCGTCGCGTGGTCGTAGATCTCCCGGTCGGAGCCGACCTCCACCATCTTGCCCAGGTACATCACGCCGACCCGGTCGGAGATGTGCCGGACGATCGAGAGGTCGTGCGCGATGAACATGTACGAGAGGTTGAAGTCGCCCTGCAGCTGCTCCAGCAGGTTGATCACCTGCGCTTGGACGGAGACGTCCAGCGCCGAGACCGGCTCGTCGCAGATGATCACCTCCGGCTTGAGCGCCAGCCCCCGGGCGATGCCGATGCGCTGGCGCTGACCGCCGGAGAACTGGTGCGGGTACCGGTTGATGTACTCCGGGTTCAGACCCACCACGTCCAGCAGGTCCTGGACGGCCCGGCGCCGGTCGCCCTTCGGCGCCACCTCGGAGTGGATCTCGTACGGCTCGCCGATGATGTCACCGACCGTCATCCGCGGGTTGAGCGAGGTGTACGGGTCCTGGAACACCATCTGGATGTTGCGCCGCACCGCCTTCAGGGCGGAGCCGGAGAGCCGGGAGATCTCCTCCCCCTTGTAGCGCACCGATCCGCCGGTGGCCGGCTCCAGGTTCATCAGCACCTTGGCGAGCGTGGACTTGCCGCAGCCGGACTCCCCCACGATGCCGAGCGTCTCCCCCTGCATCAGGTCGAAGCTGACCCCGTCGACCGCCTTCACGGCGCCGACCTGCTTCTTGAAGACGACGCCCCTCGTCAGCGGGAAGTGCTTGACCAGGTCCCGGACTTCGAGGATCGGCTCGCCGGGCCGCACGGCCTGCGCGAACGCCTCCTCCTTGGGAACCGCGGACCCGAGCGGGCTAGCCATGGAGGGTCTCCTTCCAGAAGAAGCAGGCACTGCCCCGCCCGGCCAGCTCGCTGCCGTCGTCCGCGGTGACCTGGAAGAGCTCGGGCACCTCGGCCCGGCAGATGTCCTGGGCGCGCGGGCAGCGCGGGTTGAACGCGCAACCCGGCGGGATCCGCAGCAGGTTGGGCGGCAGCCCCTTGATCGCGTAGAGCTCCTGGCCCTTCTGGTCCAGCCGCGGGATCGAGTCCAGCAGGCCCCGGGTGTACGGGTGGGCCGGCCGCGCGTACAGCTCGTGCACCGGGGCGGTCTCGACGATCCGGCCCGCGTACATCACGGCGATCTTGTCCGCGACGTCGGCGACCACGCCGAGGTCGTGGGTGATCAGGATCAGCCCCATGTGGAACTCGGCCTGCAACTCGGCCAGCAGGTCCATCACCTGCGCCTGCACGGTCACGTCCAGGGCCGTGGTCGGCTCGTCCGCGATGATCAGGTCCGGCTCCAGGGCCAGCGCCATCGCGATCATGATGCGCTGGCGCATGCCGCCGGAGAACTGGTGCGGATAGTCGTTGACCCGCTCCTTCGCCGCCGGGATGCGCACCCGGTCCATCAGCTCGACGGCCTTGGCCTTGGCCTCCTTGCGCGACGCCCCGTGGTGGGCCCGGAACATCTCGCCGAGCTGGAAGCCCACGCTCAGCACCGGGTTCAGCGAGGAGAGCGCGTCCTGGAAGATCATCGCGATCTTCTGGCCGCGGATCTTCCGGCGCTCCTCCTTGCCCATCGTCAACATGTCCCGGCCCCGGAAGCGGATCTCGCCCTGCGGGATGCGGGCCGGGGGCATGTCCAGGATGCCCATGATCGCCTGCGCGGTCACCGACTTGCCCGAACCGGACTCCCCCAGCACCGCCAGGGTCTCCCCCGCCCGGACGCTGTAATTGACCCCGTTGACCGCCTTCGCCACGCCGTCCCGGGTGACGAACTCCACGTGCAGGTCCCGGACGTCCAGCAGCGGCCCCTCGTAGGGCGTCTCCCGCTGGGGCTTGCCGGTGTCGACAGCTGTGGTCACGATGAGTCCCCTCGCTCAGCGAAGCTTCGGGTCGAGGGCGTCGCGCACCGCGTCACCCAGCATGATGAAGGCCAGCACGGTGATCGAGAGCGCCACGGCCGGGAAGAACAGCACGTACGGGGCCGTCCGGATGACCTTCTGGGCGGAGGCGATGTCGATGCCCCAGGAGATGGTCGGATCCTGCAGGCCGATGCCGAGGAAGCTCAGCGTGGCCTCGGTCGCGATGTAGCCGCCCAGCGCGATCGTGGCGACGACGATCACCGGCGCGATCGCGTTCGGCAGGATGTGCCGGAACATCAACCGCCCGGTGCTCGCGCCGAGCGCCCGGCCGGCCACCACGTAGTCGGACTGTTTGACGGTCAGGACGGCTCCGCGCATGACGCGCGCGATCTGCGTCCAGCCGAGCACCGCGAGGGCGATGACCACGCTCCACACCGTGCGGGCGGAGAACGCGCCCAGCAGGACCAGCGCGCCGAGCAGCAGCGGGATGCCGAAGAAGATGTCGACGACGCGGGAGATCACGGCGTCCACCGCGCCGCCGAAGTACCCGGCGACCATCCCGGTCAGCCCGCCGAGCAGGGTGACCCCCAGGGTCACGAAGATGCCGACGGTGATCGAGGCGCGGGCCCCGTAGACCACCCGGGCGTAGATGGACCGGCCCTGGCCGTCGTAGCCGAACCAGCCGGCGCCGAAGAAGTCCGACCAGTCCGGGCGCTTGAGGTAGTCGTTGACCAGGTCGGCCTTGCGCGGATCGGCGTCCGTGAAGGCCCAGGGGAAGATCGCCATCACGACCAGCAGGAGGATCAGGATCGCCGAGATCAGGAAGATCGGCCGGCGCCGCAGGTCCCGCCAGGCGTCGCCCCACAGGCTGCGGGCCTCCTCCCGCTTGGCCGGATCGCCCTCGACCAGGGTCTCCTGTTCGACCGCCATACCCTGCTCGCCGGCGTAGTCCAGGTGGTCGACGCCCGGGGCCGCGTGCGGCTTGAACTCGCCCTCGTCACGCAGGTCAGGCATAACGGATCCTCGGGTCCAGGACCGCGTAGAGCAGGTCGACGATCAGGGAGGCGACCAGGTAGACGATCACCAGGACGGTCACGATGCCGACCACGGTGGGGCCCTCCTTCTGGTTGATCGCCCGGTACAGCACGTTGCCGATGCCCTGGACGTTGAAGATGCCCTCCGTGACGATCGCACCGCCCATCAGCGCGCCCAGGTCGGTCCCGAGGAAGGTGACCACCGGGATCAGCGAGTTGCGGAGCAGGTGGCGGGTGATGACGGTGCGCCGGGGCAGGCCCTTGGCGACCGCCGTGCGCATGTAGTCCGCCCGCAGGTTCTCCCCGATCGAGGTCCGGGTGAGCCGGGCGACGTAGGCGAGGGAGAGCGATCCCAGCACGATCGCGGGCAGGATCAGCTGGGAGAGGTCCTTGGAGTCCTGCACGGTCGGGGTGACCCAGCCCAGGTTGGTCGCGAAGATCGTCTGGGCGATGTAGGCCAGCACGAACACCGGGATCGAGATCACCACCAGGGTCAGGACCAGCACCAGGGTGTCCTGGAAGCTGCCGCGCCTGAGGCCGGAGACCAGGCCGAGCGCCAGCCCGACGATCAGCTCGAAGGCGAAGGCCATCAGCGCCAGCCGGATGGTGACCGGGAAGGCGTCCGCCATGATGTCGGTGACCGAGCGGCCGGTGAAGCTCGTCCCGAAGTCGCCCTGGAAGAGGTTCCCCATGTAGTGCAGGTACTGCTTCCACAGCGGCTGGTCGAGGTAGTACTTGTGCTTCAGATTGGCCACCACCGCCGGGTCGGCGGCCTTGTCCCCGAAGAGCGCCGCGACCGGGTCCCCGGGCAGCGTGTAGACCATCAGGAAGATCAGGAATGTGGAGCCGAAGAACACCGGGATCATCTGCAGCACCCGCCGCAGCACATAACTTCCCATCCGAGCCTCCTTCCTAGGTGACTGGTCGGCCCGTGACCGGGTGCGCAGGGCCGCGTGGGGGTCGAGTGCCCGGGCCCCGCCCTCCGTGCGGGGAGGGCGGGGCCGGCGCGAGGGGCTGGATCAGCCCTTGACCTCGACCTGGGTCCAGGCCGGGTTGCCGAAGGAGTCGAACTTCACGTTCTGGACGTTCGCCGAGTAGCCCGAGTTGGTGCGGTAGTACCAGAGCGGGATGGCCGGCATGTCGTTCGCCAGCACCGCCTCCGCCTTCTGGTAGCCCGTCACCGTGTCCGCCACGCTGGCCGCCTGGTCCGCCTCGGTGGCCAGCTGGTCGAACTGCGGGCTGCTGTAGCCGAAGTCGTTGGACGCGGCGCCGGTGCGGTAGACGTCGGCCATGAAGTTGGCGTTCAGCGGGTAGTCCTGCACCCAGCCGGTGCGGAAGGCGCCGTTGATCTGGTGGCCGGTGATCGCCGCGCGGGCGGTCTTGAAGTCGGGCTTCGGGTCACCCACGCAGTCCACGCCGGTGCTCTGCCGGATCGAGTTGCAGACCGCGTCCACCCACTCCTTGTGGCCGCCGTCGGCGTTGTAGGTGATCGTCAGCTTGTTGCCGGGGACGCCGCCGCCCTCGGTGATCAGCTGCTTGGCCTTGGTGGCGTCGAAGGTGCAGTTGTCGCCGCACTGGCCGGCCTTGTAGCCCTCGACGCCCTCCGCGACCCACGCGGAGGCCGGCTTGCGCGAGCCCTGCAGCACGGTCTTGGTGATGGTGTCGCGGTCGATCGCCATCGACAGCCCCTGACGGACCTTCGCCTTGTCCGGGCCGGCCCAGTCCGGCTGGTAGAGCGTGAAGCCGATGTTCTGGATCGCGCCCTGCGGCGAGTCGATCGCCCGGTCGCCCAGGTCGCTCTTGTACGTCGCCAGCGCGGACGGCGGCACCTGGTCCATCACGTCGAGGTTGTTGGACTGCAGGTCCGCGTAGGCGGCCTCGGACGTGTTGTACATCTTGAAGACGATGCCGCCGTTCTTCGGCTTGTCCACGCCCTGGTAGTTCGGGTACGCCTTGGTCACCACCTGCTGGTTGTGGCTCCAGCTGACGAACTGGTAGGCGCCGTTGCCCACCGGCTTCTGCCCGAACCCGGTCGGGTCGCTGAAGAAGGCGGTCGGCAGCGGGGAGAAGGCGATGTAGCCCAGCTTGTACTCGAAGTACGAGACCTTGGTGTGCAGCTTGATGGTGAAGTGCGTGTCGTCCACGACGGTCAGGCCGGACATCGCGGTGGCGGTCGGCTGGCCGCTGGCCGGGTGGACGTCCTGGTAGCCCTCGATGTCCGAGAACCAGGAGCTGTTGATCTGGTTGTTGCTGGTGGTCGCGCCCCAGTTCCAGGCGTCGACGAAGTTCTTCGAGGTGACCGGGGTGCCGTCGTGGAACGTCCAGCCGGTCTTCAGGGTGACGTTGAAGGTCTGCGAGTCGCTGGTCTCGATCGAGTCCGCGACCTGCATCCGGATCTTCGCGTTGCTGGGGTCGTAGTCCACCAGCCCCTTGAACAGGTTCTGCAGGATGCGGCCGCCGCCGGTCTCGTTCGCGTTCGCGGGCTGCAAGGGGTTCTGCGGCTCACTGCTCTGGTAACTGAAGGTCTTGCCGCTGTCCGACGAACTACTGCCTCCGCCGCTACTGCTGCACCCACTGGCCACCAGGGCCACAGATGTCGCAGCGGCGAGGACCCATCGAGCGCGAGTGGCTGCGGGCATGGAGGTCCCTCCTCAAGGTGTGTGTCGCATCACACCCCATGAGAAGCGCGGTGGCCCGGCGGCGCGAGCCAGGTACCCCCGGACGGGTGCAGCGGACCCCGCCCGGGGTTGACGCCGCCACAGGAGCGCGAAACGCCGGAAGGGCCCGCGGCTTCGACAGCCGCGGGCCCTTCCGGGGAACGCCTCGGGGATCAGACGGCGGCGGCCGTCTCCCGGACCTCGGCGAAGTGGCAGGCCGACTCGTGGGCCGCCGCACCGCTGAGCGTGCTGGGCACCGCCAGCAGCGGGACCTCGGTGGCGCAGCGCTCCTCCGCCTTCCAGCAGCGGGTGCGGAACCGGCAGCCGGACGGCGGGTTGGCCGGCGAGGGGATGTCGCCGGTCAGGATGATCCGGTCCCGGGACTCGCGCGCCGTCGGGTCCGGCACCGGCACCGCGGAGAGCAGCGCCTGGGTGTACGGGTGCGTGGCGTTCTCGTAGATCGCCTCGTCCGTGCCGATCTCGACCATCTTGCCGAGGTACATCACGCCGACGCGGTCGGAGATGTGCCGGACGATCGAGAGGTCGTGCGCGATGAACATGTACGAGAGCTCGAACTCGCTCTGCAGCTGGTCCAGCAGGTTGATCACCTGCGCCTGGACGGAGACGTCCAGGGCGGAGACCGGCTCGTCGCAGATGATGATCTCGGGCTTGAGCGCGAGGCCGCGGGCGATGCCGATGCGCTGGCGCTGGCCGCCGGAGAACTGGTGCGGGTACCGGTTGATGTACTCCGGGTTCAGGCCGACGACGTCCAGCAGGTCCTGGACGGCCTTGCGGCGGTCGCCCTTGGGAGCCACCTCGGGGTGGATCTCGAAGGGCTCGCCGATGATGTCGCCGACCGTCATCCGCGGGTTGAGCGAGGTGTACGGGTCCTGGAACACCATCTGGATGTTCCGGCGGACCGCCTTCAGGGCGGAGCCGGACAGCTTGGAGATGTCCTCGCCCTTGAACAGCACCTGGCCGGAGGTGGCCCGCTCCAGGTTCATCAGCACCTTGGCCAGCGTGGACTTGCCACAGCCGGACTCGCCGACGATGCCGAGCGTCTCGCCCTTCATCAGCTCGAAGGAGATGCCGTCGACCGCCTTGACCGCGCCGACCTGCTTCTTGAAGACGATGCCCTGGGTCAGGGGGTAGTGCTTGACCAGGTCCTTGACCTCCAGGATGGGCTCAGCCATGGAGGGTCTCCTTCCAGAGGTGGCACGCGCTGCGGCGGCCGGTGAGCTCCGTGCCGTCCTTGTCGGTCACCTGGTGCAGCTTCGGGATCACCGTGCGGCACTGGTCGGTGGCGACGTCACAGCGGGGGTTGAACGCGCAGCCGGCCGGGACCTTCAGCAGGTTCGGGGGCAGGCCCTTGATCGCGTACAGCTCCTGGCCCTTCTGGTCCAGGCGCGGGATGGAGCGGAGCAGGCCCTTGGTGTACGGGTGCGCGGGGTTGGCGTACAGGTCGTGGACCGGGGCGGTCTCGACGATCCGGCCGGCGTACATCACGGCGATCTTGTCCGCGACGTCGGCGACCACGCCGAGGTCGTGGGTGATCAGGATCAGGCCCATGTTGTACTCGGCCTGCAGCTCCGCGAGGAGGTCCATCACCTGGGCCTGGACGGTGACGTCCAGGGCGGTGGTGGGCTCGTCGGCGATGATCAGGTCGGGCTCCATGGAGAGCGCCATCGCGATCATGATGCGCTGACGCATGCCGCCGGAGAACTGGTGCGGGTAGTCGCCGACGCGCTGCTTGGCGGCGGGGATGCGCACCCGCTCCATCAGCTCGACGGCCTTGGCCCGGGCGTCCTTCTTGGACATGCCCTTGTGCACCCGGAACATCTCGCCGAGCTGGTCGCCCACGGTCATCACGGGGTTCAGCGAGGAGAGCGCGTCCTGGAAGATCATCGCGATCTTCTGGCCGCGGATCAGCCGGCGCTGCTCCTCCTTCATGGCGAGCATGTCCTCGCCGCGGAAGAGGATCTGGCCCTGGCTGATCTTGCCGGGCGGCATGTCCAGGATGCCCATGATGGTCTGGGCGGTCACCGACTTGCCGGAGCCGGACTCGCCCAGCACCGCCAGGGTCTCACCGGCGGACACGGAGTAGTTGACGCCGTTCACGGCCTTGGCGACGCCGTCCCGGGTGTGGAACTCCACGTGGAGGTCACGGACCTCCAGCAGCGGGGTGCCGATTTCGAGGCGGCCGCTCTTCTGGTTCTTCTCGATCACGGTGGTCATCGGGTCGTCACCTCTTCTCTCAGCGGAGCTTCGGGTCGAGGGCGTCGCGCACCGCGTCGCCGAGCATGATGAACGCCAGCACCGTGACGCTCAGCACCGCGGACGGGAAGAGCAGCACGTGCGGGGCGGTCAGGAAGCGGGGCTGGGCGTCGCTGATCATCAGGCCCCAGGAGATCTCCGGGGACTGGACACCGATGCCCAGGTAGGACAGGGCGGCCTCGGCACCGATGTAGACACCCAGGCTGATCGCGGAGACCACGATCACCGGCGCGATGGCGTTCGGCAGGATGTGCCGGAAGGTGATCCGGAAGCTGCCGGCGCCGAGCGCCTTGGCCGCCATCACGTAGTCGTTGTGCTTGTTGGCCAGCACGGAGGCGCGCATGATGCGGAAGATCTGCGGCCAGCCGAGCACGGCCATCACGACGGAGACGGTGTAGGCGTTGCCCTTGCCGAGCATCGACATGATCAGCATGCCGCCGAGCAGCAGCGGGATGGAGAAGAAGATCTCGGTGAAGCGCGACAGGATGCTGTCGACCATGCCGCCGACCCAGCCGGCCAGCAGGCCGAGCAGGGCGCCGATCACGGTCACCGTGGTGGTGGTGAGCACACCGACGATGATCGAGTTGCGGGCACCCCAGATGGTGCGGGTGTAGACGTCACAGCCCTGCACGTCGAAGCCGAACCAGTGCTCGGCGCTCGGGCGCTTCAGGGAGTTGGCCAGGTCGCACGCGTCGCCCGAGAGCGGGTTGCCGTCGGTGAACAGCTGCGGCACGGCGGCGATCACCAGCAGGGCGGAGACGAGCACCGCGCCGATGATGAAGACCGGGTTGCGGCGCAGGTCGCGCAGTGCGTCGGACCAGAGGCTGGCGACGCGCTCGGGCTTCTGCTTCTTCTCCGGCGCGGCCTTCGGGGTCTTGTCCTCGGGCGCCTCGCTGCCCACGGTGATGGTGTCACTCATAGCGGATCCTCGGGTCGAGCACGGCGTACAGCAGGTCCACGAGCAGGGTGGTGATCAGGTAGATCATCACCAGCAGGGTGACCATGCCGACGATCACCGTGCCCTGCTTCTGGTACACGGACTGGGCCAGCAGGCCGCCGATGCCGTGCATGTTGAAGATCTTCTCGGTGATGACCGCGCCACCCATCAGACCGCCGAGGTCGGCACCGAGGAAGGTGACGATCGGGATCAGCGCGTTGCGCAGGGCGTGGCGGCCGATCACCCGACGGCGCTTCAGACCCTTGGCGACCGCGGTGCGGACGTAGTCCGCGCGCATGGTCTCCATCAGGCTGGTGCGGGTCAGTCGGGCGACGTACGCGAGCGAGGTCGACGCCAGCACGAAGGCCGGCAGCAGGTAGGCCCGCAGTCCGTCCTCCTCGTTGAAGGAGACCGGGAAGAAGTCGACGCCGTAGTCGGTCTTGAGCTTCACGCCCAGCACCAGCTGCAGCACGAAGCCGGTGACGAAGACCGGGATCGAGATGACGAACAGCGTGCTGATGAGCACCAGCTGGTCGATGAACTTGCCCTTGCGCAGGGCCGCCATGACACCCGCCAGCACGCCGATGACTGCCTCCATGATGAAGGCGACCAGGGCGAGGTTGACGGTGTACGGGAACGCCTCGCTGATCATGTCGGTCACGGAGCGACCGGTCAGACTCTCGCCGAGGTTCCCCTGGAAGACCCCTGAGATGTAGTTCCAGTACTGCAGCAGGAAGGGGTCGTTCAGGTGGTACTTCTGGCGGATCATTTCCGCCACGAGCGGGTCGGCTCGCTTCTCACCGGCCAGCGCCTGCACCGGGTCACCGGGCAGGTAGTGAACCAGGGCATAGATCAGCAGAGTCGCACCGAGCAGGACAGGGATCGCCTGTATCAGTCGGCGGATGACATAGCGGCCCATCAGACCTCCACACTT
Source organism: Kitasatospora sp. NPDC001603 (assembly GCF_040298365.1). Taxonomy (NCBI): domain Bacteria; kingdom Bacillati; phylum Actinomycetota; class Actinomycetes; order Kitasatosporales; family Streptomycetaceae; genus Kitasatospora; species Kitasatospora sp. NPDC001603. The sequence continues at coordinate 128,015 of NZ_JBEPAA010000012.1, read as the reverse complement.
TCAAGCAAGGAAGGGAGGCGGGAGGACCGGGACTGTAGTCCGGTCCGCCCGCCCCCGTTCGTCTGACTACCGGATCAGCCGGCGAGCTCGACCTCGTCCAGGTTCATACGGCCCTGGGCGTCGGTGTCGAAGTTCTTGATCTTCTTGCTGTACGCGGCGGAGGACATGTAGGTGTACACCGGGATGTACGGCAGGTCCTGCACCAGGATGTCGTCGGCCTGCTGGTACAGCTTCTGGCCCTCGTCCTGGGTCTTCGCCTGGTCGGCCTGGTTCAGCAGGTCCTCGAACTTGTCGTTGACGTAGCCGCCGTAGTTCGAGCCGTTCTCGATCGCGACCTTGGAGAAGATCGGACGGAGGTAGTTCTCGATCGACGGGTAGTCCATCGACCACGCCATGCGGAAGGCGCCCGAGTACTGCTTCTCGCCCAGCGCGTCGAGGATCTTGCCGAACTTCTCGAACGGCTTGGTGGTGACCTCGATGCCCAGGTTCTTCTTCAGCTGGTTCGCGACGGCCTCGATCCACTCCTTGTGGCCGCCGTCGGCGTTGTAGCCCAGCTCGATGGTGTTGCCGGGAACACCGCCGGCCTGGTCGAAGAGCGCCTTGGCCTTGGCCGGGTCGTACTTCGCCGCGTCGCCCATGGCGCCCTTGCGGTAACCCGGGATCAGCGGGTTGATGAAGTCGTCGGCCGGGACGCGGGTGCCCGAGAAGATCGTCTTGGTGATCGCCTCGCGGTCGATCGCCATCGAGATCGCCTTGCGGATCTCCGGCTTGCCGTAGGTGGCCGGGTTGGTGGCGATCGGGAAGCCGATGTAGCCGACGCCGGACTCCGGCTTGTAGATGTAGCGGTCGCCGAACTCGCCCTTGACGCTCGACAGGGCCGAGATCGGCAGCTTGTCGGTGGCCTGGATGTTGTCGGCGCGCAGGTCGTTGTACGCGGTGTCCAGGTTGTCGTAGATCTTGAAGGTGACGCCCTGGAGCTTCGCCTTGCCGTCCGAGGCAGGGAAGTTCTCGTAGCGCTTGACCTTGATCTGCTTGTTGTGCTCCCAGGCGCCGTCCATCTCGAACGGGCCGTTGCCGATCGGCTTGTCGGCGAACGTCTTCGGGTCGGTGAAGAACGCCTTGGGCAGCGGGTAGAACGCGTTGTAGCCCAGCATGGTCTTGAACTGGGAGAACGGCTGCGTCAGGGAGACGGTGAAGGTCTTGTCGTCGACGACCGTCAGGCCCTTGAGCTTGTCGGTGGTCGGCTTCTTGTCCTTGCCCGGGGCCAGGTCCTCGGAGCCCTCGATCTTGGCGAAGAACGGCAGGCCCTCGGCCGCGTTGTCCTGGTTGGCGCCCCAGTTCCAGGCGTCGACGAACGACTGGGCGGTCACCTTCTCACCGTTGTGGAAGGTGTAGCCGTCCTTCAGCTTGATCGTCCAGAGCTTGCTGTCGGCGCTCTCGATCGACTCGGCGACGCGCAGCTTCGGCTCGTTGGTCTTGTTGTCGTACTCGACCAGGCCGGCGAAGACGGCACCGAGAACCTCGGCACCCTCGGACTCCGCGGTGTTCTGGGGAACCAGACCGTGCTGCGGCTCGCCGAGCTGGACGGCGATGGTGCCGCCGCCGGAAGAGGCCTTGTCACTGCTCTTCGAGCTGGTGCTGCAAGCGGTCGCCGCGAGGGCGATAGCGGTCGCCGCGACGATCCACTTGGTCTGGGTTGCACCGCGCATGGGGGATGCCTCCTGAAATCGACTTTCCAACGAGGAGAGCACCACGGTCGGCTGACGCCGCTTCCGTTGTGCCGTCCGCGCTCGTGGTTTCGGCGCGCACCCCTGCGCGTTAACCCTTGACCCGAGCCTGACTGCACCCACTATCCGTCACGCACGGACACGAAAGTGACCACTAGCGATCTCAATTAGGTCACATGAACGGTCGGTAAGTTTCGAAAATCGGACATAAGAGACATACTCAGACAGGCATCAAACGGACAGTCGTCATGAATGACGGACTGTCACGTTCGCTCAGCGGACACCTTGCTGTGTTAAGCGATATTCCGTTTATACGCGCGTCGACAGCGTGGAGTAGTGAAAACGATCGCCCCCCTCTCCATTGGAAAGGGGGGCGATCGATTCAGGCCAAAGGGCGCTCAGAAGGAAGTGGTCACGCCTTCTTGGCGCGCGAAGCCGTGCGGCCGCGCTCCTTCTGGTCCAGGACGACCTTACGGATGCGAACCGTCTCCGGAGTCACCTCGATGCACTCGTCCTCGCGGCAGAACTCCAGCGACTGCTCCAGCGAGAGCTTGCGCGGCGGCACCAGGTTCTCGGTGGTGTCGGAGGAGGCCGCACGCATGTTGGTGAGCTTCTTCTCCTTGGTGATGTTGATGTCCATGTCGTCCTGGCGCGAGTTCTCGCCGACGATCATGCCCTCGTACACCTCGGTGGTGGGCTCGACGAAGAGCGTGCCGCGCTCCTGGATGCCCATCATCGCGAACGGCGTCACGACGCCCGCGCGGTCCGCCACCAGCGAGCCGTTGTTGCGCATCCGGAGCTCGCCGAACCACGGCTCGTGGCCCTCGAAGATGGAGTGCGCGATGCCGGTGCCGCGGGTGTCGGTCAGGAACTGGGTCCGGAAGCCGATCAGGCCGCGCGACGGGACGATGAACTCCATGCGGACCCAGCCGGAGCCGTGGTTCGTCATGGTCTCCATGCGGCCCTTGCGGGTCGCCATCAGCTGGGTGATCGCGCCGAGGTACTCCTCGGGGCTGTCGATGGTCATCCGCTCGACCGGCTCGTGGGTCTTGCCGTTGATGACCTTGGTGACGACCTGCGGCTTGCCGACGGTCAGCTCGAAGAGCTCCCGGCGCATGGTCTCGACCAGGATGGCCAGCGCCAGCTCGCCACGGCCCTGGACCTCCCAGGCGTCCGGACGCTCGGTCGGCAGCACGCGGAGCGAGACGTTACCGATCAGCTCGCGGTCCAGGCGGTCCTTCACCATGCGGGCGGTGACCTTGTGGCCCTTGCCGCCCTTGCCGACCAGCGGCGAGGTGTTGGTGCCGATGACCATCGAGATGGCCGGCTCGTCCACCGTGATCAGCGGCAGCGCGATCGGGTTCTCCAGGTCGGCCAGGGTCTCGCCGATCATGATGTCCGGGATGCCCGCGACGGCGCAGATGTCGCCGGGGCCGGCCACCTCGGCCGGCTTGCGGGTGAGCGCCTCGGTCATCAGCAGCTCGGTGATCTTGACCTGCTGGATCGAACCGTCACGCTTCATCCACGCGACCTGCTGGCCCTTGCGCAGCTCGCCCTGCTCGACGCGGCAGAGCGCGATGCGGCCGAGGAAGTTGTCCGCGTCCAGGTTGGTGACGTGGGCCTGGAGCGGGGCGTCCTCGTCGTAGGTCGGGGCCGGGACGGCCGACAGGATGGTCGAGAAGAACGGCTCCAGCGAGTCGCTGTCGGCCGGGACGCTGCCGTCCTCCGGCTTGGTCATCGAGGCGACGCCGTCACGCGCACAGGCGTAGACGATCGGGAACTCGATCTGCTCCTCGGTCGCGTCGAGGTCCAGGAAGAGGTCGTAGGTCTCGTTGATGACCTCGTCGATCCGGGAGTCCGGGCGGTCGGTCTTGTTGATGCAGAGGATCACCGGGAGCTTGGCGGTGAGCGCCTTGCGGAGCACGAAGCGGGTCTGCGGCAGCGGACCCTCGGAGGCGTCGACCAGGAGAACGACCGCGTCCACCATGGACAGACCGCGCTCGACCTCACCACCGAAGTCGGCGTGGCCGGGGGTGTCGATGATGTTGATCGTGATCGGGGCGCCACCCTCCTTGGGGTGGTACTTCACGGCGGTGTTCTTCGCGAGAATGGTGATGCCCTTCTCGCGCTCCAGGTCGTTGGAGTCCATCATGCGGTCATCGAGGTGCTGGTGGGCGGCGAAGGCACCGGCCTGCTTCAGCATGGCGTCGACCAGAGTGGTCTTGCCGTGGTCGACGTGGGCGACGATGGCAACGTTGCGGATGTCATTGCGCGTGGGCATGCTGAGCGGATTCTCCCGGAATCGTGGGTTTCGGCGCCCGGCTGCGTGACGCCGACCGGCGATCCGTTGTGATCACCGCCGCCCGTTCCGCCTGCTACTACCGGTCCACCCGCCGGGCAGGACATGCCACGGCTTCCTCCTATCGTACGGGGAACCCTCCAGGTCGGCAGAAACGGGCAGGTCGGGCGGGATCAAGATCACAAGTGGATCACCGGCACGCCACCCGGCCGACACCGTGCCGGGGCCCCCGGTCACGCACCGCCGGGCCCGGCCGGGCCGGGCGTCGTCCGCGTGGTCGCCCCGCCCCGCGCAGGGTCAGGGGGCGAGGAACCCCACGTCCTGGAAGCGCGGCCGGCCGAAGCCCCAGGCGCCCGCGCCCGCCACGTCCGACCGGACCGCGACCAGGTCCGGCCGCTGGTAGAGCGGTACCGAGTGGCCCAGCTGCCAGATCCGGGTGTCGGCCTCCTGGAGCAGGGCCAGGTGGGCGGCGGGGTCGAGCTCGGCGGCCGCGCGGTCGAAGAGGCGGTCGATCTCCTCCGTCCCGGAGCGGCCGTAGTTGCTGCCGGCCTCCAGGGCGCCGTCCGCGCCGGGGCGCGGCTTGGCGTAGACGGCACGCTGTTCGACCGCCGGGTGGGGGCCGGCCGGCCAGGAGAACAGGGCGAGGTCGTAGTCGCCGGTCGCCAGGTGGTCCCGGACGAAGGCCTCGGCGGGCGCCGCCACCGTCCGGAGCGCGATGCCCGCGTCGGCGAGGTCGGCGGTCAGCGCGTCGGCGGTGCGCCGGGCGGTGGCCGAGCCGGCCGGGACCAGCAGGGCGAGGGCCAGCTCCCGGCCGTCCCGGACCCGGGTGGCGCCGGCCGCGGGCCGCTTCCAGCCGGCCGCGTCCAGCAGCCGGCCCGCGTCCGCCGGGCCGAGCGCGGCGCTGTTGTCCCGGTAGCCGTCCTGGTCACCGGCGAACAGGTGGCTGCCGAGCGGGGCGGCGGCGAGGCCGAGCGGGGTCAGCGCGGCACCGGCGACCCGGCGCCGGTCGACCGCGCGGGCCAGGGCGAGCCGGACGGCCGGGTCGGTGAGCGGGCCGCGGGCGGCGTTCAGGGTGAGCTCGGTGAGCGCGGCCGCGGCGGCCCGGTGCACGGTGATGCCGGGCAGGGCCTCCGCCCGCCGCAGCGCCCGGTCGGCGGCCTCCGGCGCCGCGGCGGGCGGGGCGGCGGGGGTCGCGGACGCGGTCCCGGCCGGGGAGCCGGACCCGGCCCCGGACACGGAGGCGGACCCGGATACGGAGGCGGAGGCGGACGGGGTGGGCGGAGCGGCCGGGGTGGAGCCGGCCCGGTCGACCGCCGCGGTGAGCGAGGCGATGTCCAGCCGGTCCTGGTCGAGCGCGTCCAGCCGGCCCTCGGCCGGGACCACCAGGAAGTCGATCCCGTCCGCCTTCGGCCGGTCCCCCCACCAGTTCGGGCTGCGCACCAGGCTCACCCGCCCGCCCGCCGGGTCGTACCGGGAGAGCCGGAACGGACCCGCGGTCGGCTCCGGCCCGTCGGTCAGCGGGCGGTTGAACGCCGCCGGGGAGCCGGTCACCGCGGCCGGGTAGAGCGGACCGAACAGGGCGCGCCACTCCGCGTACGGCCGCCGGAAGGTCACCTTCACCTCGTGCGGGCCGGCCCCCTGGGTGATCGAGTCGATCGCGTCGTACCCGGCCGGACGGTTCCCGGCGTAGGCCGGGTCGAGGCCGGAGAGGGCGGCCCGCTGCGCGCCGAAGTCGGCGGCCGAGAGCGGGGTGCCGTCGCTCCAGACGGCCTGCGGGCTGAGCCGGTAGGTGACCACCTGCGGCTGCTGTCCGGGCGGGGTGCACTCGGCGGACTCCAGGTAGTCCGGGTCGGCGACCGGCCGGCCGTGCTCGTCCGGCCGGAACAGCGAGGGGTAGAGGGCGTGGGCGAGCAGCGCGCTGTCCGCGGTCGCGGCCGGCTGGTAGACGTTGAGCGTGGCCGGCGCGGCGTCCAGCGCCCAGCGCGGCGTGCCGCCCTCCCGGACGGCGGCACGGTCGGGCGGGCCGACGTCCCCGGTGACGGCGGTGGGCGGGGCCGGTACGGGAGCCGGTACCGGCGGGTGGGCCGGGGCCGGGCCGCCGGAGCAGCCGGCCAGGGCGCCGGTGGCGAGCAGCAGCGCGGCGGCTGCGGCGGTGAGCTGGCGGACGCGCATGGCGGCCATCGAACGCCGACCCGGTCGGGGCGGCCGTCCCGACACGGCGGCCGCCGGGGGACTGCACCCGGACAGCCGATCCGCGCGGCGGCCCCGAGCGTGCCCGGCCGGGAGCGACCGGTCCGGGGGCGACCGGCCCTACAGCGACAGCTCGAACCAGACGATCTTGCCCTTGGGCGTCCGCCGGCTCCCCCAGCGCTCGGCCAGCAGGCTGACCAGCTGGAGCCCGCGCCCGCCCTCGTCGGTCTCCTGCGCGCGCCGCTGGCGCGGCTGGGCGTAGCCGTCGTCCCAGACCTCGCAGACCATGCTGCGGTCGCGCAGCAGTCGCAGCCGGATCTCGCCCCGGCCGTGCCGGAGCGCGTTGGTGACCAGCTCGCTGACCAGCAGCTCGGTGGTGTCGACCAGCTCGTCCAGACCGCGCGCCAGCAGCCAGCTGCAGGCCAGCTCGCGGGCCTTGGCGACGGAGGTCGGCTCGGGCGGGAGGAACCAGTTGCCGACGGCGTCGTCGGGGAAGGCGTGCACCTTGGCCATCAGCAAGGCGATGTCGTCCTCGCCGTGGTGCGGGTTGAGCTCGCCGAGGACGTGGTCGCAGAGGTTCTCCAGGCTCTTGCCCTCCGCCGACAGCGCGATGCGGAAGGCGCGCAGACCCTCGTCCAGCTGGTGCTTGCGGCTCTCCACCAGGCCGTCGGTGTACAGGCCGAGCACGGCGCCGTCCGGCAGGGTCAGCTCGACCTCCTCGAAGGGCTCGCCGCCGACGCCGAGCGGCAGGCCGGGCGGGACGTCGAGCATCCGGGCGGGCTCGTCGGGGCTGAGCAGGACGGGCGGCAGGTGGCCGGCGTTGGCGAAGACGCAGCGCCGGGTGACGGCGTCGTAGACCGCGTAGACGCAGGTGGCCAGGTAGACCTCGCGGGCCTCCTCGTCGGCGGTCGAGGTGAGCCGCCCGTACGGGGTGGGCGAGCCGGCGGGCGCGGAGTCGTCGCCCAGCCCGCGGGCGATCTCGTCGAGGGCGGTGAGCACCTCGGCGGGGTCGAGGTCGAGCATGGCCAGGGTGCGGACGGCGGTGCGCAGCTGGCCCATCGCGACGGCGGCGCGCAGGCCGCGGCCCATCACGTCGCCGATGACCAGCGCGGTGCGGTTGCCCGGCAGCGGGATGACGTCGAACCAGTCGCCGCCGACCTCGGTGTTGTTGTTGCTGGGCAGGTAGCGGCAGGCGATCTCCAGGCCGCTGGCGGCCGGGTTGCCCGGGGGCAGCAGGCTGCGCTGCAGGATCAGGGCGCGCTCGTGCTCGCGGCGGTAGAGCCGCGCGTTGTCGATGCAGACGGCGGCGCGGGCCACCAGTTCCTCGGCGATGGCGACGTCACGGGCGTCGAACGGCTCGCTGCCGATCGCGCGGGAGAGCTGGACCAGGCCGAGCACCTGGTCGCGGGCGACCAGCGGCACGATCAGGGTGGAGCGCAGCAGCGGGTCCGGCCCGGGCTCGGGGACGACGCTGCGGCCGGTGCGCAGCGCGCGGGCGTGCGGCGAGCGGCGCGGGTAGCAGAGCGTGCCGCCGGCCTCGGCGATCGGCAGGCCGGTGACCGAGCCGAGCACGGAGGAGGCGCCGCCGACCACGCTGGAGACGGCGACCCGGCGCAGCTCGCCGCTGCCGTCGGTGAGCACGCCGTCGCCGTAGCGGCCGGCGCTGGGGACCGTCTCGCCGGAGAGCAGCGCGGTGTAGAGGTCGACGGTGGCGAGGTCGCAGAACGGCGGGACGACGACGTCCAGCAGCTCCTTGGCGGTGGTCTCCAGGTCGAGGGTGGAGCCGATGTGCGCGCTGGCCTCGTTGAGCAGGGCGAGGTTGCGGCGCACCCCGTCGGCCTCGCGCTCGGCGACGTGCCGGGAGGTGACGTCGGAGACCTGGCCGGCCACGCCCATCGGCTGCCCGGCCGAGCCGTTGAGGCGGTAGAGCGAGACGGCCCAGAGCCGGTTGCCCTCGCGGGTCGGCACGGCGGAGTGGAAGCGCAGGTCGAAGACGGGCTCGCCGGTGGCGAGGACCTTGCGCAGGGCGGCGGTCAGCCGGTCGGCCTCGGGGGCGGGGAAGAGGTCGTGCGCGGTCAGGCCTTCGAGGTCGGTGGGGGCGAGGCCGACCCCCGAGGCGAAGGCGTCGTTGACCCGCTGGAGCCGGAGCCGGTCGTCGAACAGGACGAAGCCGGTCGGGGTCTGGCCGAAGACGGCCTCGGAGGCGGCGAGGTCGGTCTCGATCCGGCGCAGCCGGCCGAGGTCGACCGCGAGACAGGTGGCACCGGCGGTGGGCAGCGCGCTGTCGGGCATCAGGTAGAGCTCGGCGAGGCCCTCGCCGCCGGTGGCGTCGCGGTAGGGCGTGGTGCCCACCCACTCCTCGCCGGCCAGCGTGCGCTCCAGCCGGGCGCGGCCTCGCTGCCAGAGCTCGCGCGGGACGAAGGTGCTGATCGGATCGGCCCCGACCGCCTCGACGGCGGGCACGCCGAAGAACTCGGCGGCGCGCTCGCTCCACTGGCTGATCCGGCCGTCCGGGCCGATCGCGAAGGTGGCGACCCGGATGTAGTCGTAGATCGAGCCCGGGTCCCCCGCGCCCCACTGGTGGGCGCCGACCACCGGGCGGGCCGCCCGGTGCTGCCCCGCGGCCGGGGCGGGCAGGTGTGGCGAACCGGCCTGCCCGGGCACAGCGGCATGACCGCTGCTGCTCGGCGCGTTACGCGCCGGGGTGCTGTTCAACGGACCGACCCCTCCAAACCCGCGACCGTCCGGATGCCGAGAAGACCGAGTATTCATCATCGAGGGGTACGTTCACACGCCCTCAACATCACAACATCAGATCGGGCGAAGGTTTTTGTCCTACCGCCCGCGCAACCACAATGCCACGCTCGCGCCCCCTGCCGGAGTGCGCGCTCCCCCCGGCCCCCTGCTGGCATATGCGGTCCCGTTCTACTCGCGTCCTACTCGTCACCCGGCTCCTCGGGCTCATTACCCGGCAGCGCCTGCTCGAACCAGACGACCTTGCCCATGCCCTCGGCCCGCGCGCCCCAGCGCAGTGCCAGCCGGCGGACGAGTTCCAGGCCCCGGCCGCCCTCGTCGGCCTCCGCCGCGTGACGCTCGCGGGGCGGATCGGGCAGCGGGTCGGAGATCTCGACCAGCAGCGTCTCGCCCAGCGTCAACCGTACGCCGATGGGGGCGCTGGCATAGCGGACCGAGTTGGTCACCAGCTCGCTGACCAGCAGCTCGGTGGTGTCGGTGAGCGCTTCGACGCCCCACTCGACCAGCGCGGCGCGGACCAGCCGGCGGGCCCGGGAGACGGCGGTCGGCTCGGCGGGCAGCGTCCAGCCGGCCGTCGGGGTGCCGGCCTGGCCGTGGCCGAGCCGGGCCAGCAGCAGCGCCACGTCGTCGGGCTCGCGGCCCTGCTCCATGGTGGCCAGCACCGCCTCGCAGGCCGCCTGGATGGAGGCGTGCGGCTCCTGGAGCACGGTGACCAGCCGGCCGAGGCCGACGTCGAGGTCCTTGTCCCGGGACTCCACCAGCCCGTCGGTGCACAGGGCGAGCAGGCTGCCTTCGGGGATCTTGAGCTCGACCGATTCGAAGGGCACGCCGCCGACGCCGAGCGGAGCGCCGGACGGCAGGTCGAGGATCCGGCCGGTCCCGCCGAGCAGCGGGCCGCCGGTGCGGGTCGGCTCCTCGGCGCCCTCGCGGGGCACCACCAGCACCGGCGGGATGTGGCCGGCCTTGGAGACCGTCAGCCGGGCCGTGGCCGGGTCGAACACCGCGTAGACGCAGGTGGCCAGCAGCGCCTCGTCCGGTCCCTGGGCGAGGTCGTCGGCCAGCTCGTGGACGTGCCGCAGCAGCACGTCCGGGGGCAGGTCGAGGGCGGCCAGGACGCGGACGGCGGTGCGCAGCCGGCCCATCGTGGCGGCGGCCCGCAGGCCGTGGCCCATCACGTCGCCGACCACCAGCGCGGTGCGGTCGCCGGGCAGCGGGATGACGTCGAACCAGTCACCGCCGACCTCGGTGCCGATGCTGCCGGGCACGTAGCGGTAGGCGACCTCGACGCCGGTGGGCTGCGGGACCTGCTGCGGGAGCAGGGTGCGCTGCAGGGTGAGCGCGGCGGTGCGTTCCCGGGCGTAGAGCCGGGCGTTGTCGAGGGAGCTGCCGGCCCGGTCGGCCAGCTCGACGGTGAAGGCGAGGTCGTCCCGGTCGAAGCCCTCGCGGTAGCCGGCCCGGCTGACCAGCAGCAGGCCGATCACGATGCCCCGGGCCCGCAGCGGCACCACCAGCATCGAGTGCACGCCCAGGTCGTGGGCGGCCTGCATCTTCGGGTCGCCCGGGTAGGTGACGTCGCTCAGCTGGTCGGCGCCGGAGAGCAGCTCGGGGACGCCGGTGCGCAGCACCCGCCCGCAGGCGGAGTCCTCGGAGAAGGTGATCCGGGCGCCGCGCCGGAGCATCACCTCGACCTCGGGGCCGTCCTGGACGGAGGCGGTGCCCAGCTGGAGCAGCGAGGTGCGGCGGTCGTGGCCGTGCCGGGGCAGGTCGTCGCCGTGGGCGACGGCCTGGAGCAGGATCACCGCGGAGTGGTCGGTGAGCCGGGGCACCACGGCGCCGGCCAGCTCCTGGGCGATCCGCGAGGCGTCCAGGAGGTCGCCGACCCGGGAGCCGAACTCGTTGAGCAGCGAGAGCCGGCGCCGGGCGTGCTCGACCTTGGCGACCGCCCGGTAGCGCTCGGTCACGTCCATCACGGTGCCGGAGATGCCGAGCACCCGGCCGGCCCGGTCGGTCATCCGGCTGTAGGAGATCGAGCGGTACCCGGAGCGGGCGGTGACCGGCGAGGCCAGGGTGACGTCGATGACCGGCTCGCCGGTGGCCAGCACCTGGCGCTGGATGGCGGTGATCTCGTCGGCGGCCCGCTCGGGCAGGGTCTCGCCGGTGGTCCGCCCGACGTGGTCCTCGGTGACCATGCCGTTCATCTCGGCCAGGGTCCGGTTGACGGCGGTGTAGCGCAGGTCGGTGTCAAGGACGGCGATGCCCAGCGGGGACTGCTCGAACAGCGCGTCCCGGACGGCGAGGTCCCGCTCGACCGCCCGGACGGCGGCCGCCTCGGCCAGGTTGACCTGGAGGAACGGCGTGCCGTCGCCGTCCACCAGCAGGGAGATCCGGGCGTCGACGGTGACCGCCTCGCCGTCCCGGTCGCGCAGCTCGGTGAGGCCGGCCCAGCGGCCGTGGCGCAGGGTGTCCTGGATCGCCGTGCGGATCCGGGTGACCTGGTCCTCGTCCGGGATCAGCTCGTCGATCCGGCGGCCGACCAGCAGCTCGTTCGGCCAGCCGAGCAGTTCCTCGGCGGCCGGGCTCCAGAGCACCACCCGGCCGGCGGTGTCCAGGATGGCGATGGCCACCTTCACCACGTCGAGCAGATTGCCCTCGCGGTGGCCGCCCGTGCCGCCCGGCTCGGCTCCTGGGGCGCCCGGGAAGGGGCGGCCGGGGCGGCTGCGGGGGCCCGCCGACGGGGACGCGTCGGGCGCCACCATGGACGTCGCGGGACGGTCCGCGGGATCGGCCTCGGGGGCGCCGCCGTCCCCCCGGCGGCGGCCGGCCGGCGGTTGCGGCGGCTGCTGCTGCGGGCGCGCGCCACGGCGCAGGCGGGCGCGCGCGGCGGCACTCCCCCCGGTGCCCGTGCCTCGTGCTCCCCCGCCACCGTGACCGGTACTCGACACCGACGGGGCCTCCGGCTCTGGTCGGGATCGGCGTCGCCGGCTGGGGACGGCTCACCGATGGTGACGAATGGTGCCGAAAAGCGACATACCCAGCAGAACCCAGGCTATCCCGGCTTATGGGTCCTCTTTTCCGATTGACCTACCTGGCGTATCGCGCGTGGCGCGGGCGGGTGCGGCCCGCCCCGCCCCTCCCGTGGTGCGGGCGGGCACGCCGGGCGCGCGGCGGTCAGCGCCCGCTGTCGGCCCCGGCCAGCAGGCGGGTCAGGTGCGGGAGGACTTCGCGGTCGTGGTCGAGCCAGTCGAGCCCGTCGAGCTCGGCGGCGACGAGCCAGCGGAGCTCGTCGTGGTCCTGCAGCGGCCGCGGGTCGCCGGAGAGCAGTTCGGCCACCCAGAGCCGCAGCTCCAGCCCCGGGCGGACCAGCCACGCCCCGGGCAGCGGCTCCAGCGCCCTCGCCCGGACACCGAGCTCCTCCAGCAGCTCGCGCTCCAGCGCCTGGGGCTGCGTCTCACCGGGCTCGACCTTGCCGCCCGGGAACTCCCAGCGCCCGGCCACCTCGGCCGGGGCACTGCGGCGGGCGGCCAGCACCCGGCCCCGGTGGACGAGCGCGCCCCCGACGACGATCCGGTTCTCCATGGCCCCGACCCTATGCGGCCTCGGCCTCCACCCAGTACAGCTGCTTGTGCCCGCGGGCCTCGAACTCCGCGGCCAGCCGTTCGGCCTCGGCCCGGTCCAGCCCCTTGGCGACCACGTAGCGGTTGCCGTTGTCGTCCTGTCGCATCACCCGGCAGGTGTCCATACCGGTGAGCCTAGGCGCCCCGCCCCGGGACCGGAACGGCCGGTGCCCGCACGGGCATCCGACCGCCGGGGCGCGCGGTCCCGGCCCGCGTGGGGGTCGGGCCGGGACCACGCGCACGGGACGCTACGCCCGGCGCGCTTCCGGTGTGTACGGGCCCGGTTAACGCCCGGTAAGACACCGGCCCGGCCCGCCCGCCGCCGCCGTCAGACCCGGATCTCGCCGACCTGCTCGCCGGTCGAGAGGCCGAGCTCCCGGCGGATCTCCACGGTCGAGTTCGCCTCCTTGGCCACCAGCGACTTCGCCCGCCGGATCTCGCGTTCGAGCGCGGTCGCGTCCACGGCCTTGGCCGCGGCGTCCCAGGCCGTCGCGGCGGCGCGCTGGGCGGCCACCAGCTCGGCCACCTTCGGCTTGGCGCCCTCCGGCCAGGCCACCGTGCTCCCGGACAGCTGCTCGGCCTCCTTGCGGGAGGCGTCGGCCATCCGGCCCGCCCAGGTGGTGAACTCGGGCCGGGCGTCGGCGACCTCGGCGTCCGGCTCGCTCCAGGAGACCTTGTTGTAGACCAGCGCCGCCTCCAGGTAGGCCAGCTGGGCCTGGGACAGCTTGCCCCGGTCGGTGCGGACGCTGCCCAGGTGCTCGGCGTCGCGGTCCTCGAAGGCACAGGTGGCGTAACGCTCGCCGGACTTCCAGTTGGCGCGGCCCGGGAACAGGTAGACCTCGTCCACGCCGTCCGGCACGGCCCAGTAGTCGAGGGCGTAGTCGGCGAGCACCGGGCCGCAGAGCGCCGCGGCGCTCTCGCGGACGCGGCTCTCGCCCGGGTAGGCGAGCCCGCCGCTCTCCGGGATCCGGGCGGTGCCGGCCACCTCGCCGTGGTGCGGCAGCGCACAGGGGGCCGTGAACACCCAGAGGACCGTCTGGTCGCCGTCCTCGCGTCCGTCGGCCCCACCGGCCGGGTTGTAGCAGTCGCCGGACTTGAGCGAGGACCAGAGCACCGAGCCCGCCGGCGCCTTCGGCGCCCGGGCGGGACGGTCGGCGCGGGTGCTCTCCTCGACCCCGGCGGCGAGCAGACCGATGAAGGCGATCAGCGAGACCAGCGCCCCGAGGACACCGAACACCACACCGGTCACCGCCATGCCCCGGCCACGCTCGTTGCGCTTGGGTATCTGCACCAGCGCGACGATGCCGAAGGCGAGCGAGAGCGGCCACATGCAGAGCAGGCCGGTGACCAGCGCGGCAACGGAGAAGCCGTTGGTGACCTCGGGGGTCGCCGGGTAGGCGTAGCCGGGCTGGAAGCCGGAGATCGCGCCGGGCGTGACGGCGGCCCAGCCGGAGGCCGGCGGCGCCCCGGGCGGGACCGGCCCCCCGGCGCCGGCCCACGGGTCGGCGGCGGGCGCGGCCCCGGGGGCGGCGGGAGCGGGGGCGGTCGCGCCGGGCGCGGCCCACGGGTCGGCGGCGGGAGCGGTGGCCGGTGCCGGGGGCTCGGCGGGGGCCGCGGGCTTGGTCAGCTCCACCCGGTCCGCCGGTGCGGCGGTGTCCGGTGCGGCGGTGTCCGGTGCGGCGGTGTCCGGCACGGCGGTGTCCGGCACGGTGGCCTCCGGTGCGGCGGCCTCCGGCCCGGGAACGGCCGCGTCGGACTCGGGCTTGGACACGTGGACTCCCCCGGCCCGGTCACGGGCATCAGCTCGGCAGTTTCGACTCGAACGTTCCGCAGACGGACCACCGGGCGGACCAGCGGAGGACCGGCCGGGGCGATGGGAACGGACGCGCGACTTTACCCGATCTTGGAGCACACCCTCCCGCCCATTTCCGGCCGCCCGCCGCTCACCCGCGGCGTGCCAGCACCTCGCCGTGCAGCATCGCGAACCACCCGTCCTCGGCGGCCACCCAGGCCCGCCACCCGGCCGAGATCCGCTCCAGCTCCGCCCGGTCCGCGTACCCCTCGGCCACCGCCGCGTCGGCGATGTCGGACGCCACGATCCGGTCCGCCCACAGCCCGCCCCACCAGGCACGCTGCTCGGGCGACGCGTAGGTCCAGCTGCTGGACGTCGCCGTGACGTCGGTGAAGCCGGCCTCCCGGGCCCAGGACAGCAGCCGTCGGCCGGCGTCCGGCTCGCCGCCGTTGGCCCGGGCGATCCGCCCGTACAGCGCCAGCCACCGGTCCAGCTCCGGTACCTGCGGGTACCAGGTCATGGTCGCGTAGTCGACGTCCCGGGCCGCGACCACGCCGCCCACCGCCGTGACCCGGCGCATCTCCCGCAGCGCCCCCACCGGGTCGGCCACGTGCTGCAGCACCTGGTGGGCGTGCACCACGTCGAACTCCCCGTCCGCGTAAGGCAGTCCGTGCACATCGGCGATCTCGAAGACCACGTTGGCCAGGCCCCGGTCCGCCGCGTACCGGGCGGCCGACTCCAGCACCTCGGCCGAGGTATCCACGGCCACCACCCGCCCGGTGGGGCCGACCAGTTCGGCCAGCTCGGCGGTGATCGTGCCGGGGCCGCAGCCGACGTCCAGCACGGCCTGCCCCGGCCGCAGTTCGGGCCGCAGATAGGCGGCCGAGTTGGCCACCGTGCGGGAGCGGTGCGAGCGCAGCACGGGCTCCTGGTGCCCGTGCGTGTAGACGGTGGGCTGCGGTCCGGTCATGGCGGTCCCCCTGGGGTTCGGTCGCGTTCCCTGCGGTCGGTTCCTCCGACGCCTCCGACGCTACTCCCTGTCCCGTATGGCGAGAAGATTCGTCTCACATGACGAACGACCGATTCACGCGAACGCCCCCGCCCGAGGCCCCGCGGGGGCTTCGCCCTGCGGGGACTACGGGTTGACGGGCGGTGCGAGGTCCGGACCGGGGCGGGCCCCCTCGGCGAACGCCGCCCCTCCGGCGGCGGGCCACAGGCGAACTCCTGCCCCCGCGCGGCTCGGCGCCCGCACCGGGGCCCGTACCGTGGACGGGCTCCCGACAGAACGGTTCACCATGCCCGGCCGCCGCCCCTTCGTCCTGCTGAGCGCCGCGATGTCCCTCGACGGGCACCTCGACGACGCCTCCCCCGACCGCCTGCTGCTCTCCGGCCCCGCCGACTTCGACCGGGTGGACGCGGAGCGCGCCGCCAGCGACGCGATCCTGGTGGGCGGCAACACCCTGCGCGCGGACAACCCCCGGCTGCTGGTCAACGACCCCGGCCGACGGGCGGCCCGGCTCGCGGCCGGCCGGCCGGAGTACCCGCTGAAGGTCACCCTCACCGCGAGCGGGGCCCTCGACCGTTCGCTCAGGTTCTGGCACACCGGCGGCGACAAGGTCGCCTACACCTCGGACGCCGGCGCCGCCGTGCTCCGCCCGGCGCTGGACGGGCTGGCCGAGGTGGTGGCACTCGGCGGCACGGTGGAGCTGGGGGCGGTCCTGGACGACCTCGGGGCCCGGGGAGTGCGGCGGCTGATGGTCGAGGGCGGGAGCGGCGTGCACACCCAGTTCCTGGCCCAGGGCCTGGCCGACGAGCTCCAGCTGGCGGTCGCCCCGCTGCTGGTCGGACAGGCGGACGCGCCGCGCTTCGTCCGGCCGGCGGCCTTCCCCGGCGGACCGGCCCGCCGGATGCGCCTGCTGGAGGCACGTACCGTGGACGATGTCGTCCTGCTCAGGTACGCCCCGAAGGAGTCCGCCCCGTGACCAGCGCACCGTCCGACCTCGCACACCTGCGGCGGGCCGTCGAGCTCTCGCGCCGCTGCCCGCCCTCCAGCACCGCCTTCTCGGTCGGCGCGGTGATCGTCGGCGCGGACGGCGAGGTGCTCGCCGAGGGCTGGAGCCGGGAGGCGGACGCGCTGGACCACGCCGAGGAGGCCGCCCTCGCCAAGCTCCCGGCGGGCGATCCCCGGCTGCGCGGCGCGACCGTCTACAGCTCGCTGGAGCCCTGCGGGCGGCGGGCCTCCCGGCCGCTGCCGTGCGCCCGGCTGCTGATCGCGGCCGGCGTGCCCCGGGTGGTCGTCGCCTGGCGCGAGCCGGACCTGTTCGTCACCGACTGCCAGGGGACGGCACTCCTGGAGGCGGCCGGGGTCGAGGTGGTGGAGCTGCCGGAGCTGGCCGAGGAGGCCCGCGCGGTCAACGCGCACCTGGTGGGTTGATCTTTTGTATCCTTGCTGAACAATAGACTCGGAAGCCCGCCCGCCGCCCGCGAGGAGCCCCCGCATGCCCACCTCCCTCACCCTGACCACCCGCGCCCTCCTGCTGGACATGGACGGCACCCTGGTCAACTCCGACGCCGTGGTCGAGCGCTGCTGGCGCCGCTGGGCCGAGACGAACGGCCTCGACCCCGCCGAGGTGCTCCGGCTCGCGCACGGCCGCCAGGCCCACGCCACCATGGCCGCCCTGCTGCCCGACCGCCCGGTCGCGCTCAACCGCGCCGACAACGACCGGATGCTCGCCGAGGAGAAGGCCGACGTCGAGGGCGTCGTCCCGATCCCCGGCGCGGCCGCCTCCCTCGCCTCACTGGCCGGCCTGCCGCACGCCCTGGTCACCTCCGCCGACGAACCGCTCACCCGCGTCCGGATGGCCGCCGCCGGCCTCCCGCTGCCGCCGGTCCTCGTCACCGCCGAGTCGGTCGGCGCCAGCAAGCCGGACCCCGAGGGCTTCCTCAAGGGCGCCGCCGCCCTCGGCTTCGCCCCCGCCGACTGCCTCGCCCTGGAGGACTCCTCGGCCGGAATCGCCGCCGCCGTGGCCGCGGGCATCCCGGTCCTCGGCATCGGCCCCCGCGCCACGGCCCACCGCACCGCCGCCCACGCCCCCACCCTGGAGCAGGTCACCGTCACCCCCGCCCCCGACGGCACCCTCACCGTCCACATCGCCTGACGCCGCGACCGGGGACCAGTAGTGAGAGCGGGCCGCCAGGATGACGCCTTCCCGGTCGGTGACCAGATGGACGAGGCGGTGCTCGTCATCGGTCCGCCGCGACCGGGCCCCCGGCAGGTGGTCCTTCAGCGGCTCGGGCTTGCCGTTCCCGGTGAAAGGGGTCGGACTCGACAGAGTCCGGCCCCTTCCGAGCTGCGCGCTCGACCGGTCAACTGGCGCCCAGCGAGCAAACGGCTACACGGTGAAGCGGAACCTCCACCACAACGCCGTGACCTGCGGAAACGCTGACCCTGACGGCCCAAGTCAGCACGGAATCAGCACAGTGAATCGAAGTCGCAGCCAGCCATCAGTAGTGGTAGCGGGCGACCAGAACAATGATCTCCCGGTCCGTCACCAAGTAGACGAGGCGGTGCTCATCGTCGATCCGCCGCGACCAGGCCCCGGGCAAGTGGTACTCCAGCGGCTCGGGCTTGCCGATGCCGGTGAACGGGTCGCGCGACACGTCCTCGATGAGCTTGTTGATGCGGGCGAGCATCTTGCGGTCGTTCTTGAGCCAGGAGGTGTAGTCCTCCCAGCCGGTCTCCTCGAAGACGAGCCTCACGCGGCACCCTTCTCGCCATCCGCCGCATCAGGGTCGATGAGCTCCCGCCGGGAAAGCCCTACGCCGCCAAGGGCGTTCTCATACGCCTTGAGCAGGCGGCGGGCGTTCACCGGCGAGCGCAACAGGTAGGAGCCTTCACGCAGGGCGGCATAGTCCTCGGCCGAGACGAGTACGGCATTTCCGTGCTTGGAGACGATCTCAATGGCCTCGTGATCGTCGTTGACCTTCTTGATCAACGGGAAGAGAGCCTTGCGCGCCTCGCTGGCAGTGATCGACATCGACTGAACTCCCTCCATGGCTGGTACCACATAACGTACCAGTCAAGCAGGCGCGACGGGTCGAAGAAGTCAGCACCGAGTCAGCACGGAAAAGAGATCGGGGCCCGCCTCAGAGAGGCGGGCCCCGTCCGACCTGCGCATTTGACAGATCAATCTAGCTCAAAGTAATCAGGATCTCACACGTTGAAGCGGAACTCCACGACGTCGCCGTCCTGCATGAGGTATTCCTTGCCCTCGATGCGGGCCTTGCCCTTGCTGCGGGCCTCGGCGATGGAGCCGCAGGCGACCAGGTCGTCGAAGGAGATGATCTCCGCCTTGATGAAGCCCTTCTGGAAGTCGGTGTGGATCACACCGGCGGCCTCGGGGGCGGTGGCGCCCTTCTTGATGGTCCAGGCCCTGGTCTCCTTGGGGCCCGCGGTGAGGTAGCTCTGCAGGCCGAGGGTCTCGTAGCCGACCCGGCCGAGGGTGGCCATGCCGGTCTCCTCCTGGCCCATGGACTGGAGGAGCTCCAGCGCCTCGTCCTCGTCCATGCCGATCAGCTCGGACTCGATCTTGGCGTTCAGGAAGATGGCCTCGGCGGGGGCGACCAGGGCGCGCTGGGCCTCCTTGAACTCCTCGTCGACCAGCTCGTCCTCGTCGACGTTGAAGACGTAGAGGAAGGGCTTGGTGGTGAGCAGGTGCAGCTCCCGCACCGAGGAGGCGTCGAAGCCCACCTCGAAGAGGGTCTTGCCGGTCTCCAGGATCTTCTGGGCGGCCTCGGCGGCGGCCAGCGTGGCGGCCGACTCCTTCTTGAGCCGGGCCTCCTTCTGGAGCCGCGGCAGCACCTTCTCGATCGACTGGAGGTCGGCGAGGATCAGCTCGGTGTTGATGGTCTCGATGTCGTCCTTCGGCGAGACCTTGCCGTCGACGTGCACCACGTCCGGGTCGACGAAGGCCCGGATGACCTGGCAGATCGCGTCGGACTCACGGATGTTCGCCAGGAACTTGTTGCCCAGGCCCTCGCCGACCGAGGCGCCGCGCACGATGCCCGCGATGTCCACGAAGTCCACGGTGGCCGGGAGGATCCGCTGCGAGCCGAAGATCTCGGCGAGCTTCTTCAGCCGGGCGTCCGGGACACCGACGACGCCGACGTTCGGCTCGATGGTGGCGAACGGGTAGTTGGCCGCCAGCACGTCGTTCTTGGTCAGGGCGTTGAACAGGGTCGACTTGCCGACGTTCGGCAGGCCGACGATTCCGATCGTGAGCGACATGAAGCGCAGTCCCGTGGGCTTGGAGGAGTTGGGTCGGCACCGTGCGGGCCGATCGCCCAGTCTACGGGCAGCGGGTCAGGCGCCCGCGTCCACCGGCAGCGGCTCCAGGAACTCCAGGCGGTTGCCCAACCGGTCGCTGGAGTGGAACCGGCGGTGACCCGGCAGGGCGTCGTCCCAGACGACCTCGTGGCCGTGCGCGGCCAGCCGCTCGGCGAGCGCGTCCAGGGCGCGCACCTGGATCCCCGGGTGGCCCTTGCGGGCCGGGCGGAACTCCGGAACGACGCCCAGGTGCACCTCCACCCCACCGCCCCGGAACCAGCAGCCGCCGCGAGCGGCCAGGACCGGGGGCTTGGTCAGCTCGGCCATGCCCAGGACGCCGTGCCAGAAGGCGCGGCACTCGTCCTCGGCGCCGGCCGGGATGTCGAGCTGCACGTGGTGCAGGCGTTCGAAGGCGAATCCGCCGGTCATGAGCCCCCCATGGTCGAGTTGAGCGACGATCACACCAGTACTCCGTCCGGAGACACGGAGCAAGGTCCTGTGGCCCATTACACAGTGTGGCGATGATCGGACCGTACGTTGGGTGGGTGGAGCAGCGCATCCGAACCCAACCGCCAGGGCCCAGACGCCGACCGCCTAACGGCGCGGCCGGGGCCGCCGTCCCCGGGCCCGGGCGGGCCCCCGAGACCGACGAGGGCTCCGCGGCACCCGCCTCCCGGCTACGCGCCGTGGCCGGCGGAGCCGAGCGCGGCCGCCCGGGCGCGGGCCGGACCGGGCTGCGCCTGCCGTTCGGACCGCGCACCGGCGAGCGCGAGGACGCCCGGGACGACGCCCGCGGCGGCGAACGGGGCGGCGCCCGCCGCGGCGGCCACCCGGACAGCCGGCTCTACGGGCGCCGGCGCACCGGGCGGCCGACCCGGCTGACCGCGATCGGCACCGGCGTGGCCGCGACGGTCGCGACCGTCGCCCTGGCGGGCGTGGACCGGATGCTCTTCGGCGGTCTCGGGGTGCTGTTCGGCATCGGCTACCTGGTCATCTGCTTCCAGCTGGCCGTCCGGGTGCGCTTCGCCGACCTGCTGGCCGCCCCGATCAGCGGCCCGATCGCCTTCGCCGTCGCCCTGCTGCTGCTCGGCCCGGTCACCTCCTCGGGCCTGACGGCCCAGGTGGTGGCGCTGGCGACCGGTCTGGCGACGCGGGCCGGCTGGCTCTTCACCGGCACCGGCCTAGCCGCGGCCATCGTGCTCGCCCGCTTCGTGGCCCAGCGGCGGATCCACCGCGACCGCTGAGGAGACGGGACGTCGGACCGGCCGACTTCCCGCCCCCGCCCCGGCCCGACCCGCCCCCGGCCCACTCCCCGACCCGGCACCGTACGCGGCCGCGAAGGCCGGACCGGTCAGCCGGTGGAGGACCGGGCCGCCGCCATGGCCGCGCCGACGATCCCCGCGTCGTTGCGCAGCTCGGCCGGGACCACCCGCGCCTCGCGCTCGCGCAGCACCGGCAGGAACTTCTCGTGCTTGCGGCTCACCCCGCCACCGATCACGATCAGCTGCGGCGAGAAGAGCATCTCCACCAGGTCGAGGTACTCGTCGACCCGCCCCGCCCACTGCTCCCAGCTCAGGTCGTGCCGCTCCTTGGCGGCCGAGGAGGCCCGCCGCTCGGCGTCCTTGCCGCGCAGCTCCAGGTGGCCCAGCTCGGTGTTGGGCACCAGTGCGCCGTCCACGAAGAGCGCGCTGCCGATGCCGGTGCCGAAGGTCAGCACGAGGACGACGCCCTGCTGGTCGCGGCCGGCCCCGTGGACGGTCTCGGCGAGACCCGCCGCGTCGGCGTCGTTGAGCACCACGGCCGGCAGGTCGAGCGCCTCGCGGAACAGGCCCGCCGCGTCCAGGCCGATCCAGCCCTTGTCGACATTGGCCGCCGTTCTGGTCTGGCCGTTCACCACCACCCCGGGGAAGGTCAGCCCGACCGGTCCCTGGTGGTCGAAGTGCCGGACCACCTCGCGGACGGCGGCGACCACGGCCTCCGGGGCCGAGGGCTGCGGGGTGAGGACCTTGTGCCGCTCCTGGGCGAGCACGCCCCGGGCGAGGTCGACGGGAGCACCCTTGATGCCCGAACCGCCGATGTCCACACCGAATACCGCCGTCATGACGACCGCCCTCCGCGTAACCGTTGTCCACAGGCCTGTGCACAGCTGTGTACAAAACTACGAGAGCGCGGCCGGGCGCGCACGGCCGCGCGCAGCGGAGAACCCGGCGCCCGCGCGGGGCACCGGGTTCCCGGGAGGTCCGTTACAGCTTGCCGGCGGCCTCGGCGCGCAGGTCGCGGCGGAGTTCCTTGGGCAGCGAGAAGGTCAGGTGCTCCTCGGCGGTCTTGACGGTCGACACGTCGCCGTAGCCGCGCGCGGCCAGCCACTCCAGGACGCCGTCGACCAGGATCTCCGGCACCGAGGCACCGCTGGTCAGGCCGACCGTGGTGACGCCGTCCAGCCAGGACTCCTGGATCTCGTCGGCGAAGTCCACCAGGTGGGCGGCCTTGGCGCCGTACTCCAGGCCGACCTCGACCAGGCGGACCGAGTTGGAGGAGTTCCTGGAGCCGACCACGATCAGCAGGTCCGTCTCGGACGCCATCTGCTTGACGGCGACCTGGCGGTTCTGGGTGGCGTAGCAGATGTCGTCGCTGGGCGGGCTGACCAGCAGCGGGAAGCGCTTCTTCAGCTCGCCGACGGTGGCCATGGTCTCGTCCACCGAGAGCGTGGTCTGGGAGAGCCAGACGACCTTGGACTCGTCGCGGACCTCGACGTTGGCGACGTCCTCGGCACCGTCCACCAGGTGGATCCGGTCCGGGGCCTCGCCCATGGTGCCGACGACCTCCTCGTGGCCCTCGTGGCCCACCAGCAGGATGTCGAAGCCCTCGTCGGCG
This sequence comes from Kitasatospora sp. NPDC001603, assembly GCF_040298365.1. Taxonomy (NCBI): domain Bacteria; kingdom Bacillati; phylum Actinomycetota; class Actinomycetes; order Kitasatosporales; family Streptomycetaceae; genus Kitasatospora; species Kitasatospora sp. NPDC001603. The sequence goes on along the minus strand of NZ_JBEPAA010000012.1, from coordinate 105,439 downwards.
AAGCGGACGGCCTCCTTGTGCACCTTGGTGACCAGGGGGCAGGTGGCGTCGATGGTGGCGAGCCGGCCCTCCTTGGCCTCGTCGTGGACGGACGGCGCGACGCCGTGCGCGGAGAACACCACGATCGAACCCTCGGGCACCTCCTCCGTCTCGTCGACGAAGATCGCGCCCCGCTTCTCCAGGGTCTGCACCACGTACTTGTTGTGGACGATCTGCTTGCGGACGTAGATCGGCGCCCCGTACTGCTCCAGGGCCTTCTCCACGGCGATCACGGCGCGGTCGACGCCCGCGCAGTAGCCCCGGGGGGCGGCGAGCAGGACACGGCGCTGCGCGGTGTTGGACATGGCTCCATCGTACGGGCGGCGGCGAGCCGCGCCGACGGAAGGCGCCTTCGAGCCGGATCCGGTCACCGGTGCTCAAATGTGGACGTGATGAGCGATCGAGTCGACGACGGCGGCCTGCGGCGCAGCCTGGGCGTGCGCGATCTGATGGTCTACGGGCTCCTGTTCATCGCCCCGATGGCCCCGGTCGGCGTGTTCGGCGTGCTGGACGCCAAGAGCCACGGCGCGGTGGCGGCCGTCTACCTGGCCGCCACGGTCGCGATGGGGTTCACCGCGCTCTCGTACGCCCAGATGGTGCGGGCGGTGCCGCGGACCGGCTCGGTGTTCGCCTACGCGCGGGCCGGGCTGGGCGAGGGTCCGGGGTTCATCGCCGGCTGGATGGCGATGCTGGACTACCTGCTGATCCCGGCGGTGGCGTACCTCTTCTCCGGCATCGCCCTGAACTCGCTGGTCCCGGACGTCTCGCGCTGGGTGTGGACGGCGCTGGCGGTGGTGGTCACCACCGCGCTCAACCTGGCCGGGGTGCGGACGGCGGCGGTGGTCGGCCTGGCGGTGCTGGCGCTGGAGATCGCGGTGCTGGCGGTCTTCGTGGTGGCGGCCGTGGTGGTGCTGGCCCGGGACGGGGCGCAGCGCGGCTGGGACACGCCGTTCACGGCCGTCGGCGGCTTCTCGCCGACGGCCGTGATCTCGGCCGTGTCGGTGGCCGTCCTGTCGTACCTGGGCTTCGACGCGATCGCCACCTTCGTGGAGGAGGCGGTCGGCGCCTCCGCCGCGGTGGCGCGGGCGGTGCTCTGGTGCCTGGCCCTGGCCGGGGTGCTGTTCGTGCTGCAGACGTACCTGGCGGCGCTGCTGGAGCCGCTGACCCCGCAGCAGCTGGCGGCGGATCCGGCCGCCCAGGGCTCGGCCTTCTACGACACCGTGGAGCGCGGGGTCGGGCACTGGCTGCACGTGCTGGTGGCGGCGAGCAAGGCGATCGGCGCGGCCTTCGCGGCGCTGGCCGGGCAGGCGGCCGCCGGGCGGCTGGTCTTCGCGATGGGACGGGAGGGGCGGCTGCCGCGCTTCCTCGCCGCGGTGGACCCCGACTCGGCGGTGCCGCGCCGGGCGCTGCTGGTGGCCGCGGTGATCACGATGGGTGCGGCCGTCTGGGCGGCGAACCGGGACGACGGGCTGGACCAGCTGACCTCGGTGGTCAACGTCGGCGCGCTGACGGCCTTCGCACTGCTGCACGCCTCGGTGATCGGCTGGTACGTGGTGAAGCACGGCTCGCGGGACTGGGCGCGGCACCTGGTGGCGCCGCTGCTGGGCATCGCGGTGATCGGCGCGGTGGTCTACGAGGCCTCGTCCACCGCGCAGCTCACCGGGGCCGTCTGGCTGGCGGTCGGGCTCGTCGTGCTGCTGGTCCAGGGGGCCGCGGCCGCCGGTGTCCGCCGCTGACCTCCCTGTCGGCATCCGCCGCTAGCCTCATACGCATGGCCAACACCAGCTCCCCCGAAGCCCCGCTCCCGGTCGGCAAGGTCTCCGCGCTGATCGGCGGCTGGATCGACCGGCTCGGCGCGGTCTGGGTGGAGGGCCAGATCACCCAGCTCAGCCGGCGGCCGGGCGCGGGGGTGGTGTTCCTGACCCTGCGCGACCCGCAGGCGGACGTCTCCCTGACGGTGACGTGCTTCCGCTCCGTCTTCGACGAGGTCGCCGACGCGGTGCAGGAGGGCTCGCGGGTCATCGTGCACGCCAAGCCGGAGTGGTACGGGGCGCGCGGCCAGCTGTCGCTGCGGGCCGCCGAGATCCGGCTGGTGGGGCTCGGCGAGCTGCTGGCCCGGCTGGAGCAGCTGAAGCGGCGCCTCGCCGGGGAGGGCCTGTTCGCGGCCGAGCGCAAGCGGCCCCTGCCGTTCCTGCCGCAGTGCGTCGGCCTGGTCACCGGGCGCGGCTCGGCCGCCGAGCGGGACGTCCTGGAGGTCGCCCGGCGGCGCTGGCCGGCCGTCCGCTTCGAGGTGCGCAACGTGCCGGTGCAGGGCGTCAGCGCGGTGGAGCGGGTCGGCGCGGCGGTGCGCGAGCTGGACGACCACCCCGAGGTGGACGTGATCATCGTGGCCCGGGGCGGCGGCAGCGTGGAGGACCTGCTGCCGTTCTCGGACGAGGCCCTGGTGCGCCTGGTCGCGGCCGCCCGGACGCCGGTGGTCAGCGCGATCGGGCACGAGCCGGACCAGCCGCTGCTGGACTTCGTCGCCGACCTGCGCGCCTCCACCCCGACCGATGCGGCCAAACGGGTGGTGCCGGACGTCGGCGAGGAGCTGACGAAGGTCCTGACCCTGCGCGACCGGGCCCGGCGGCAGGTGCTCGGCCGGGTCGAACGGGAGCAGCACGGGCTGGACGGCGTCCGGAGCCGCCCGGCGCTGGCCGCGCCGCGCCGGATGCTGGACGGCCGCGGCCAGGAGGTGGAGGCCTTGCTGGAGCGGGCCAGGCGCACCCTCGGGCACCGGCTGGACCACGCGCAGAGCGACCTCGGGCACACCCTGGCCCGGGTGGTCGCCCTCTCCCCCGCGGCCACCCTGGAGCGCGGCTACGCGGTGCTGCAGCGCGCGGACGGCACGGTGGTGACCGATCCGGCCCAGGTCGAGGCGGGCGACGCGCTGCACGCCCGGGTGGCGGGCGGCGGCTTCGACGTGACGGCCGGCCCCAAGGCCTAGCCCTAGCCCTAGCCCCAGCCGCGCGGGCGGCGGTGGGACGGCGCTGTCGGCGGCACGCCCTACGCTGGCTCCATGGCTGAGCAGGAGCAGGTGGAGGCGGCGCCGCGGACCCCCGACGACGCGCTGGGGTACGAGCACGCCCGGGACGCGCTGCTGGAGGTCGTCCGGCAGCTGGAGAACGGCGGCACGTCGCTGGAGGAGTCGCTGGCCCTCTGGGAGCGCGGCGAGCAGCTGGCGAAGGTCTGCCAGCGCTGGCTGGACGGCGCCCGGGCCCGGCTGGACGCCGCGCTGGCCGCCGAGGAGGGCGGGGCCGCCCCGGAGTGACACGTGTCACACGCCCCCGGGGAACAGTTGAATCTTCACTCATGTTGGGATCCAGTGATCGGCGCCGCCGGTCGACCGACGAACCCCGTCCCGCATGAGGTGCAGACAAGCATGACCACCGACGCCCTGGTACTCGACGCCGCCGCTCAGGACCTGCTGTTCCGTGACGCCCGCACGGCGAACACCTTCACCGACGAGCCGGTCTCCGAGGAGCAGATCCAGGCCATCTACGAGCTGGTGAAGTTCGGCCCGACCGCGTTCAACCAGCAGCCGCTGCGCGTCGTCCTGGTCCGCTCGGCGGAGGGCCGCGAGCGCCTCGTCCAGCACCTGGCGGACGGCAACAAGGCGAAGACCGCCGCCGCGCCGCTGGTCGCCATCCTGGCCGTGGACAACGAGTTCCACGAGGAGCTGCCGACCCAGCTGCCGCACTTCCCGCAGGCCAAGGACCTCTTCTTCACCGAGCGTCCGGTGCGCGAGTCCTCCGCGGTGCTGAACGGCGCCCTGCAGGCCGGCTACTTCATCATCGGCGTGCGCGCCGCGGGCCTGGCCGCCGGCCCGATGACCGGCTTCAACGCCGAGGGCATCAACAAGGAGTTCTTCGCCGACGGCGAGCACTCGGTGCTGGCCGTGGTGAACATCGGCAAGCCGGGCGAGGACGCCTGGTTCCCGCGTTCGCCGCGCCTGGCCTACGACGAGGTCGTCACCACCGTCTGACCGGTGGCACGCAGGAAGGGCCCGCACCGTTCGACCGGTGCGGGCCCTTCCGCGTGTTCCGCCGCCGCCGGGCGGCCGGCTCCGCCGGCTACTTGAGCGCCTGCGCCAGCTCGGCCAGCTCCTCGTACGAGGCGGTGCCGGTGAGCACGGTGGTGCCGCCGCCGCTCTGGAAGGTGAGCGCCCGGGACTTGCCGCCCTGGATCCGCTCCCAGACCCGCCCGGCCACCTCGGAGCTGCCGTCCGGCTTGCCGTCGGCCACCAGCGAGCCGACCAGCGAGCCCGGGGCGATGTCGCTCTGCTCGACCGCCGCGTACTGACCGGCGGGGGTGACGAAGCCCAGGTGCCAGCAATTTCCCCGGCCGCCGCCCAGCGACGCCGGGTCGTACTTGACCGAGGTGGCCCGCCACTTGTCGGAGAGGCCCTCCGGGGCGAGCAGCGGGTACGGTGCGGCGCGCTTAGCCGAGGCCGCGGCCACCTTGTACTCGACCGTGCGCACCCCGTCGCCGCCGGCGTCGTGCGGCAGGAACAGGTACCCGACCCAGACCACCAAACCGACGGCCAGCATCGACAGGACCATGTCCCGTACCGACTGCCGGCTCCTCATGCCCTTGCTCTCTCCAGCCACCCCCACATGGTGACTCATCCCTTACGGGACACCGGCACCCGGGGGTGCCCACGTACGGGTGATCCGGGACGAACGGGCCGATTCCGACCGGGGGTGGCGACCCGCGCCACAGACAGTCATCTCTTGGGCAGATACGATCGCAGGACCCTCACCACGGCGTTCGACCTGGCAGTAGTCGGGCGCTTACTGGCCGTCGCGTACAGAGAGGTAACGACGATGACCACGCAGTACCCGCACAATCTCCCCAGCGCCCTTGAGGTCGCTCCCGAGGCTCCGGACCGGAACCTCGCGCTCGAGCTCGTCCGGGTCACCGAGGCGGCCGCGATGGCCGCCGGCCGCTGGGTCGGCCGTGGCGACAAGAACGGCGCCGACGGCGCCGCCGTCAAGGCCATGCGCACCCTCGTCTCCACCGTCTCGATGAACGGTGTCGTCGTCATCGGCGAGGGCGAGAAGGACGAAGCGCCGATGCTCTACAACGGCGAGCGGGTCGGCGACGGCACCGGCGCCGAGTGCGACGTCGCGGTGGACCCGGTCGACGGGACCACCCTGACCGCCAAGGGCATGAACAACGCCGTGGCCGTGCTGGCCGTGGCCGACCGCGGCACCATGTTCGACCCGAGCGCCGTGTTCTACATGGACAAGCTCGTGGCCGGCCCGGAGGCCGCCGAGTTCGTCGACATCACCGCGCCGGCGGCCGTCAACATCCGCCGGGTCGCCAAGGCCAAGGGCAGCGCCGTCGAGGACGTCACCGTGGTCATCCTCGACCGGCCGCGCCACGAGGGCCTGGTCCAGGAGATCCGCGAGGCGGGTGCCCGGATCAAGTTCATCTCCGACGGCGACGTGGCCGGCGCCATCATGGCGGCCCGCGAGGGCACCGGCGTCGACCTCCTGATGGGCATCGGCGGCACCCCCGAGGGCATCATCGCGGCCTGCGCGATGAAGTGCATGGGCGGCGTCATCCAGGGCCGGCTCTGGCCCAAGGACGAGGCCGAGCGCCAGAAGGCCCTCGACGCCGGCCACGACCTGGACCGGGTGCTCACCACCGACGACCTGGTCAGCGGCGAGAACGTGTTCTTCGTCGCCACCGGCATCACCGACGGCGAGCTGCTGCGCGGCGTGCACTACCGCCAGGAGACCGCCACCACCAGCTCGCTGGTGATGCGCTCCAAGAGCGGCACGATCCGGGAGATCCACTCGACCCACAAGCTGTCCAAGCTGCGGGCGTACAGCGCGATCGACTTCGACCGCGCCAACTGAACCGGCTCCCGGCCGCGTTCCACCGCCCCGCGGCTTCGGCGAAATCCCCCTTCGCCGAAGCCGCGGGGCGTTCGCGTACCGCGGGGCGTTCGCGTGCCGCGCCGCTCGCGTACCAGCGGGCGTCTCGCGTACCGCCCGTCGCCGGCCAGCCCGGTCAGCCCGGTCAGCCCGGTCAGCCCGCGATGCGGCTGCGGGCGGCCGGGATCCGGGCGGCCTCGTGCAGGTCCGTCTCCCGGCGCCGCCGGCGGGCCAGCACCACCCGGCGCTCGGCAGCCGTCAGCCCGCCCCACACCCCGTACGGCTCCGGCTGCGCCAGCGCGTGCTCGCGGCACTCCAGCAGCACCGGGCAGCGCGCGCAGACCTGCTTCGCCTGCTCCTCGCGCGAGAGCCGGGCCGCCGTCGGCTCCTTGGAAGGGGCGAAGAACAGGCCCACCTCGTCCCGCCGGCAGGCCGCGCCGGTGTGCCAGGGATTGTCGTCGCCCTGCGACTGGGCAACCGGCGGGCGCTCCAGCACCCGGGCGGCGGCGACGGGCGAAGTGGTGCGGGACTCGATCGGATGCAGCACGGCCGTACTCCTGACGAGGCTCTCGGACACGGGGAAGCTCGCTCCCCTGTCCGGCTGCGAGCCCCCGCTCTTCACCCCCCGAGCCGGCCTCAGGCCGCCTCCGGTGCGCAGCCGTACAAGAAGCGATGTGCGAGAGGAACTACCCTGCCGCACCGCGATTCATGCACACTGCACGCAATCGACTACAGTCTGCACTCGCCGCAACACCGAGTGCCCGGGCGGGAGTTGTTCCCACCCGGGCACTCGGTCCGGCCCTGCGCAGGTCAGCGGCCCGCAGCGGGCCCCTAGTCGGTGCCGAGCTGCTTGCGCACCCACTCCTTGAGCTTCTTGCCCTTGCGCGGCTTCGCCTCGCAACCCCCGAACACCGCGGCGCCCTTGACCCGGACGACCGGCGCGTACGGGTCGGCCGCGGTCTGCTCCTTGACGTCGAAGCCACCGAAGATGCCGACCCCGCTGCCGTGCAGGCTGACGTTCTCCGGCACCTTGATCTCGACGCCGCCGAAGATGGCGATCACCTCGATCTCCACCTCGGGCGACTCGAAGACGGCATCCGTCAGGTCGATCTCGACCCCGCCGAACGCCGCGACCGCCCGCAGGTGCGAGCCGACCCGCCAGCGGCCCCGGCGGGAGGCCCCGCCGAAGATCGCCACCATGGTCGGCGCCTCGTGCCGCGCCGGCAGCCGCACCGGGCCGGACGGCCGGGCCTCCGGCGCGCCCAGCGGGGCCTTCTCGAAGGAGATCGACCGGTGCGCGGGGAGGTCCCGGGTGAGCGGCACGAGGTCGCCCAGCGTCTTGGCCCCGTAGGCGGCCTCGATCCGCTCGGCGTGCTCGTCCACGTTCAGGCGGCCCTCGGCATAGGCGTCGCGCAACAGCTCCGCGACCCGCTCGCGGTCGGCGTCCGAGGCCCGCATCTCGGCCTCGGCGACCGGGGTCCGGTCGACCCGGGCGGGCGGCTCGCCCCCCGGCTTGGTGATGGCTACGGGCGACTGCCCCTGGTCGTCCTGCGACGGCGAGTTGTCCACGGCCCAAGCCTAGTCAACCGGGCAAGTCCCGTACGCGTGTACGAGTGACCCCGGTCACGCAGGCCGACCTGTCCGCGTGCGACGTTCCGGCGGGTCCTACCCTTGAAGGTGCTTCGCCGACGCAGCCGCATCACTGGAACACTAAGGACCGCCCCCATGGCTCCCACGCCGGATTTCGAGTACAGCGACCTGCTCCCCCTGGGCGCTGACCCGACCCCGTACCGCAAGCTGACCTCCGAGGGTGTCTCCACCTTCGAGGCCGGCGGTCGCACCTTCCTCCAGGTCGAGCCCGAGGCCCTGCGGCTGCTCACCGCCGAGGCGATGCACGACATCTCGCACTACCTGCGCCCCGCCCACCTCGCCCAGCTGCGGCGCATCCTGGACGACCCGGAGGCCAGCCCGAACGACCGCTTCGTCGCGCTGGACCTGCTGAAGAACGTCAACATCTCGGCCGGCGGCATCCTGCCGATGTGCCAGGACACCGGTACCGCGATCGTCATGGGCAAGCGCGGCCAGTCCGTGCTGACCCGGGGCGGCGACGAGAGCGCGATCGCGCACGGCGTCTACGACGCGTACACCAAGCTCAACCTGCGGTACTCGCAGATGGCCCCGGTGACCATGTGGGACGAGAAGAACACCGGCAACAACCTGCCGGCCCAGATCGAGCTGTACGCGACCGACGGCGACGCCTACAAGTTCCTGTTCATGGCCAAGGGCGGCGGCTCGGCCAACAAGTCGTACCTGTACCAGGAGACCAAGGCGATCCTGAACGAGGCCAGCATGCTCTCGTTCCTGGAGCAGAAGATCCGCTCGCTCGGCACCGCCGCCTGCCCGCCGTACCACCTGGCCATCGTGATCGGCGGCACCAGCGCGGAGTTCGCGCTGAAGACCGCCAAGTACGCCTCCGCGCACTACCTGGACAACCTGCCGACCGAGGGCAACGCCCGTACCGGGCACGGGTTCCGGGACCTGGACCTGGAGGCCAAGGTCACCGAGCTCACCCAGCGGATCGGCATCGGCGCGCAGTTCGGCGGCAAGTACTTCTGCCACGACGTGCGCGTCGTCCGGCTGCCGAGGCACGGCGCCTCGCTGCCGGTCGCGATGGCCGTCTCCTGCTCGGCCGACCGCCAGGCGCTGGGCAAGATCACCGCCGAGGGCGTCTTCCTGGAGCAGCTGGAGACCGACCCGGCGAAGTACCTGCCGGACACCACCGACGAGCACCTCGACGACGACGTGGTGCGCATCGACCTCGACCAGCCGATGGCCGCGATCCGGAGCGAGCTGTCCAAGTACCCGGTCAAGACCCGGCTCTCGCTCACCGGCACGCTCGTGGTCGCGCGCGACATCGCGCACGCCAAGATCAAGGAGCGGCTGGACGCCGGCGAGGGCATGCCCAAGTACCTCCAGGACCACCCGGTCTACTACGCCGGCCCGGCCAAGACCCCCGAGGGCTTCGCCTCCGGCTCCTTCGGCCCCACCACGGCCGGCCGGATGGACTCCTACGTCGACCAGTTCCAGGCGGCCGGCGGCTCGATGGTGATGCTCGCCAAGGGCAACCGCAGCAAGCAGGTCACCGACGCCTGCGCCGCGCACGGCGGCTTCTACCTCGGCTCCATCGGCGGCCCGGCGGCCCGGCTGGCCCAGGACTGCATCAAGAAGGTCGAGGTGCTGGAGTACGCGGAGCTAGGCATGGAGGCCGTCTGGCGCATCGAGGTCGTGGACTTCCCGGCCTTCATCGTGGTGGACGACAAGGGCAACGACTTCTTCCGCGAGACCACCGAGGGCCCGCTGATCACCAGCCTGCGGGTGCGCTCCAAGGAGTAGCGGCCGGGCGCTCCGCCGCCCGTCCCGGCCACTCCGCCCGCCCGACCACTCCGCCCGCCCCGGCCGCGAACTCCGCGACCGGGGCGCGCACGCAGTCAGGCGCGCGGGCGCTCAGGCGTCGAAGTCGTACTCCAGCACGTAGGACGCCGCGTCGAGCGTCATCTCGTTGAGTTCGACGACCTGGCCCTCGTCGGCGAAGGCGGTGCGGCAGATCAGGATGACCGGCGTGCCCGCCGACAGCTCCAGCCGGACGCCCTCCTCCGCGCTGGGCATCCGCGACCGGACCTCCTCGCGGAAGTGCACCGGCTTTGCGCCGATCTCGGCCAGCCGCGCGTAGGTACCGCCCGGCCCGGTGTCCTCCCGGGTGATCGCCGTCCCGGCGACCAGCTCCGCCGGCAGGTAGGACGTGGAGAGCAGCACCGGCTTGCCGTCCAGCACGAACCGTCGGTGCCGCACGCACATCGGCGCCCCCGGATCGACCCCGAGCACCCGCGCCACGTGCTCCGGCGCGCCCTGCTCGGTGACCGACACCTGGTCCACCACCAGCGTCCGGTTGTCGATGTCCGCCGACCATATGGACCGTCCCGACCCCCACTGCCCCTGCGCGAGCCGCTGGATGCCGCGCCGCCGCAGCGGCCGGAAGTCCCGGACGAAGACCCCGGCGCCCTTGCGCGCCTCGGCGATGCCCTCGCTCTGCAGGACGCCGAGCGCCTGGCGGGCCGTCATCCGGGCCACGCCGTAGGTCTCCATGAGGTCGTTCTCGCCGGGCAGCCGGTCGCCGGCGCGGTACTCCCCGGTGTCGATGGCCGCCTTGAGCGTGTCGGCGATCCGCTGGTACTTGGGCTGTTTCCCGCCGCTGCTGCCGACCATCGCCTGCTCCCTCGTCCTCGCGGAAATCGTAGGCCCACCGCCGACCGCCGGTACGTCGGTATGACCGGTCGGGCCCGTTGACATCTCTAGAGATATTAGCTTCTCTAGAGATGCTGGGTAGTCGCCGAGCAGAACACAGGCACCGACAGCGACCAGGACCGGCGCATCCACCGCCGCGTCCGCACCAGAGCAAGGAGCACTGCGGTGAGCACCCGTAAGCGCAACGCCGCGGCCTACCGACCGCGTGTGGGTGAACTCGTCCTCGACACCAGGACCGGACGCACCGGCATCTACATGGACACCCTCGGCGGAGAGCACTACCTGCGGCCCTCGGGCGGCGGCCGCGAGTGGACCGCCCCACCCGACCGCGTCGGCCCGGCACCCGAGCCGCCCCCCGACGACCCCGGCCCGGCCCCCGGGCCGCCCCGCCCTCGGACCGCGCCGGAGAGCCGGACCCGGCCGAGCGCCCGGCTCGCCGCCCGCGACCAGGACTCGCGCCTCGACGAGAGCCGGGTCGCCTGACGGGGCCGGCCACCGGAACCGGCGGTGGCCGCGGCGGAGGGGCCGCGGGGCCGGGCACAACGACGAGTGCCCCGCGCCCCACCGAGTGCGGGGTACGGGGCACTGGCTTCCGAACGACTACGGGCGGCTGGCGATGACGCCCTGGGGCTCGTACGGCCCGTCCTTCTCGGTCCTCGGCGCGGCCGGCTCGACGATCCGGTCGGCCTCGCCCCCGAAGAGGTCGTCCTCCAGGTCCGCCTTCCGGTCGGCGGTCGGCTCGGTGTACTCGACCTGATCCGGGGACGCGGCCACCGCGCCCTCGACGGCCGCGCCCGCCTCCGCAGCGGCCTCCGTGGTCGACGCGGGGGTGTCGCGCTGGTCGTTGGCCATGGGCGGCCGCCTTTCGGTCATCAAATGTCTTCAGCCCCACCGGTTTGGTGCGGGCACGCCGTCAGTATCGTAGGGCTGATTAAATGTCCGATAAACATCGTGCGGCTTGCCGGTGCGTCCGGCAGAGTCGGCCCTCCGCCTAAGCTGAAGCCACCACACGGCGGACCGCCGAGCGCCCTTCACGGAATCGACAGCACAGGCCATCGGGGGATTTCATGGAGTTTCGGGAGACGCCGCCCGCGTCGGCGCTGCGCTTCCAGGTACTCGGTCCCGTACAGGCCTGGCTCGACGGCGCCCCGGTGCCCCTCGGCTCGCCGCAGCAACAGGCCATCCTCACCGCACTGCTTCTGCACGGCGGCCGGCCCGTCACCACCCAGGATCTCGTCGACGGGCTGTGGGGAGATCGGCCCCCGACGCAGGCCATTGCCGCATTGCGGACATATATCTCGCGCCTTCGCGCCGTCATCGAGCCGAAGCGCGAAATTCGCCGCCCCGCCGAACTCCTCGTATCGGTCAGTGACGGGTACGCACTGCGTATTCCGCCCGAGGCTCTGGACGTCACGGTCTTCGAGAGCCGGGCGTCCGAGGCCACCGCCGCCCGGGTGGCCGGGGACCTGCACGAGGCGCACCGCCTCCTGGTGGGCGCGCTCGGCCTCTGGACCGGCCGCGCGCTGACCGGTGTTCCCGGCCCGTACGCGGAGTCCCAGCGGCTGCGCCTGGCCGAACGACACGTCACCGTCTCCGAGGAGCGGTGTGCGGTGGCCCTCGACATCGGCCTGCACGCCGACATGGTCGGCGAGTTGAGCTCCCTGACCGCCGAACACCCGCTCCGGGAGCGGCTGCGCGAGCTGCTGATGCTCGCGCTCTACCGGTGCGGCCGCCAGGCGGAGGCGCTCGGCGTCTACACGGACACCCGGAAGCTGCTGATCGACGAGCTCGGCGTCGAACCCGGCGCCGGGCTCTCCACCATGCACTCCCGCATCCTGGCCGCCGACCCGGCCCTGACCCTCCCCGCCGTCACCCCGGCCGGCGCCGCCGCCCGGGAGGACGCGCCGCTCCCGGTGACCCCGCCGGCCCAGCTGCCCGCCGACGTCTCGGACTTCAGCGGACGCACCGAGCTGGTCACCGACCTCTCCGCCGTCCTGCTGAACGCCACCGGCCAGGCCGTGGTCGTCACCTCGCTGGCCGGCATCGGCGGCGTCGGGAAGACCACCCTCGCCGTCCACGTGGCGCACCGGGTGCGCGCCGAGTTCCCCGACGGACAGCTGTACGTCGACCTCCGGGGCGCGGGCGCCTCGCCCGCCGACCCGGCCGTGGTGCTCGGTGACTTCCTGCACGCGCTCGGCGTCACCGAGACCCCCGACTCGCTCGACCAGCGCGCGGCCCTCTACCGCTCGCTGCTCGCCAGCCGGCGGATGCTGATCCTGCTGGACAACGCGCAGGACGCCCAGCAGATCCAGCCGCTCATCCCCGGGGTGTCCGGCTGCTCGGTGCTGGCCACCAGCAGGTCCCGGCTCGCCGGAATCCCCGGCGCCCACCTGGTGGACGTCGAGGAGCTGACGCCCGAGGAGGCGCTCACGCTCTTCTCGGCCATCGTCGGCGAGCAGCGCGTGGCGGCCGAGCCCGAGGCCTCCATGGCCGTGGTCACCGCCTGCGGCTTCCTGCCGCTCGCCGTCCGGATCGCCGCTGCCCGGCTGGCCAGCCGGCCGCGCTGGAGCGTCTCCGACCTCGCCCGGCGGTTAGCCGATCAACGGCGCAGGCTGGACGAGCTCCAGCTCGGCAACCTGGCGGTGGAGACCACCATCGGACTGGGGTACGCGCAGCTCTCCGCCCCCGAGGCGCGGGCCTTTCGACTGCTCTCCCTGATCGACTCCCCGGACCTCCCGCTCTCGTCCGTAACCGCCCTGCTGGGCGTCGACGAGCACACCGCCGAGGACCTCGCCGAGGCGCTCGTCGAGGCGAACATGCTGGAGTGCTTCGCTCCGGGCCGCTACCGGTACCACGACCTCCTGCGGCTCTACGCGCAGCGCAAGAACGAGCGGATCGGTGACGTCGAGGAGCAGCACGCCGCGGTGCGGCGGCTGCTCGACCTGATGCTGCCGACCGTCCGCAACGCCGCCCAGGCGATCGAGCCGGACGACCAGCTGCCGGAGCCGCTCAACGGCCTGAACTCCCCCGGTCTCAGCCTGTCGGACGGCGAATCGGCCCGGGCCTGGCTGCGCAGCGAGATCGCGGTGCTGCTCAGCCTGGTCGAGGCCGCCGTGAGCGGACCCGGCGAACTGCTGCGGCCCGCCGTCGACCTGCTGATCGTCCTGGACAGCCTGGTGGAGGACCCGACCCACGGTCCGCGCGTTCGGCGGATGCTGGAGGTCGCCGACCTCAACGCCGAGTCGTACCAGGACTCCGCCGTGCTGGCCCGGGTGCACTTCGCCCGCGGCACCCTGCAGTCGGTCACCAACGACTTCCAGAGCGCCGAGCGTTCGCTGCTGAAGAGCCTGAGCCTCCAGGACAGCGACGACCTGACCATCCTGCGGTCGATGGCCACCAACACCCTGGGCATCATCCTCAGCGTCGCCGACCGCTCCGCCGAGGCGCTGCCCTTCTTCGAGCAGTCCCTCGCCATCAGCCGGGTGGTGGGCGCCCCCATCGGCGAGGCCCGGCTGCTGGGCAACATCGCCCGGGCGCAGCTCGACGTCGGGGACGCGCGGTCCGCCGTCCGCTCCGCCACCGACGCGGTGGCCAGCGCCCGGGCCTCGAAGAACGGCCCCTGCTTGGCCGACACGCTGTACCAGCTGGGCGTCGTGCTCTCCTCCGGCGGCGCGCCCGGCACCGCCGTCGCCCACCTCCATGAAGCGCACCGGCTCTACCGCTCCCAGCAGAACCGCCTCCGCGAGGGCTACACGCTGGCCCGCCTCGGGGTGAGCCTGCTCGCCGCCGGCCAGCACGCGGACGCGGCCGAGGCGGCCGAGGAGTCGCTGGCGATCGGGCAGGAGATGGACTCCGCCTACTGCCAGGGCCTCGCCAACGCCGCGCTCGGCGAGGCGCTGCTCGGCCTGGCCCAGCCGGCCCGCGGGCTGGCCTGTCTGCGCGAGGCGCACGCGATCTTCACACGGCTCGGTGTGCCCGAGGCCTCCCCCGTGGCGGACCTCATCTCCCAGCAGCACACCGAGCCCCTCTCTCCCCCCGCGCCGTAGGCCCCGAACACCCCCGTGCTTCCCCCGTGGGGGCCGACCCCCGTGCGTTCGGTGCTCCCGCAGCCCCCCGGCTGCGGGAGCACCCTCAACGCTTCCCCGGCGCTGGACTCCACTGTGCACCGGGCCGATTGACGTTCGATAAACGTCGCCCTGCCGGCCCCGGACGCGGACGGATCCGCAGGTCGGGGGCGTGCTCCCACGTCCCCCGCGGCGTGCGGCGGCCGACCGCACCACCCCGGCCCGCACCCCCCGTGCTTCCGCAAGCCGGGCCACAGCACCCCAACCGTCACGAGTTGGCCGGAAAGGGACCCCACGGCGCAGTGATCACGCATATTCTCAGTTGCCAGTACAGACATGACGGCACCCGTCCGGCGGATCGTCCGGAAACGGCAGCGCGGCGGCGCTCCCGCGGTGCAGAGTGTCCCTGTGCAAAGTGTCAGCGTGCAGTCAGTGTGACGCGGGGAGCGTGACGTACCGCCACCGGCAGCGGGCCGGCGGGGCAACGCGGGCGCCGGCAGGACGGCGGGCCGGCCTCGTCCGGCCGACCGGAGGCCCGGGTGGAAAGGTGCCTCTCAATCGTGACGACCGGACAGATATCCGACCCGTCCCCCCTCGACGAGGACGCGGACGGCGACGACGGTCCCGACGTCCTGCGCCGCCGTGCCGAGCGGGCCCTGCAGGCCGTCGCCTTCGACACCATCGGCGCCGGCTACGGAGAGGCCTTCCCCGCCAAGCGCGGCCAGCTCGCCTGCGGCCGCCGGCTGCTGGCCCGGCTCGAACCGGGCGCCGCCGTGCTGGACATCGGCTGCGGCACCGGCGACCCGACCGTCCGACAGCTGACCGCCGCCGGGATGCGCGTCACCGGTATAGACCTTTCGGACGTCATGCTCACCCTGGCCCGCGCGGCGGCGCCGAACGGGCCGTTCGCCCCCGCCTTCCACCGCATCGACATGTACGACCTGGCCACCCGGCGCGCCGACCGGGCCTGGAACCTCCCGGCCCTGGGCCCGCGGGGCCGCGGCACCTTCGACGCCGTCACCGCCTTCTTCTCCCTCATCCTCCTCCCCCAGGAGGAGATCCCCACCGTGCTGACCCGGCTGCGCGCGCTCCTGCGGCCCGGCGGTCTGCTGGCGCTCGGTATGGTCGAGGCGGACCTGGATCACGTTCCACTGCCGTTCCTCGGACGGGAGCTGCGGATCAGCGGGTATCTGCGGGAGGATCTGGAACGGGTCCTGGTGGAGGCCGGGTTCGCGGTCGAGGAGCAGTCGGGGCATCCGTACGCGCCGGCCAGCACCTCGCTGCCGCCGGAGGAGCAGCTGTTCCTCTGCTGCCGACGCGTCGGCTGACCGTTCGCCACACCGCCCCACCGACCGACCGCCGGACCAGCAGAGCCACCACTCCCCATCAATCCCAGGACAGGCAGCCGTGCGCGACCAGCTCAAACCCGAGGCCGGACAGCCGCCTGCCCTCCCGGGCCCGCGCCGCACGCCACCGGCCCCGGAGGGGAGCGGGCCGAGCGCCACCGGACAGGTCGCCGAGCGGCTCGCCTACCTGGACTCCGCGACCCGGCGGATCAACAGCGCCCTGGACCTGGCCGCGACGCTGCGCAACATCTGCCGCGTCCTCGTACCGACCCTCGCCGACGCCGCCGTCGTGCACCTGCGCGACCCGCTGCCCAACGTCGAGCGCGAACCCGGTTTCCCCGACGACCTGCGGATCCACCACAGCCTCGGCACCCGGCTCGGCCGCCGCGGCCGGCCGACCACCGGCTCCGACCACCGCGGCTCCCGCTACGGCACCCGGTACGGCTCGCGCTCGACCGCCGACACCGGGCCCGCCACCCCGGTCACCCGGGGCGGGGCGCTCGCGCACACCCTGCTGAGCCGCCGCCCCGCCGAGGCCGCCGTCCTCGGGGCGGCCGGCTCCCCGGCCGCCGGCCCCGACCGGACCACCGAGCTGCTGCGCGAGCTGTACGGCCCGCGCGGGCTGGCCCGGCTCGGCCCGGGCTCCTCGGTGCTCGCCCTGCCGCTGCGCGGGCGCAAGGCCGTCCTCGGCCTGCTGGTGCTGATCCGCCGGCCGCCCGAGAAGACCGGCCGCCCCAGTTTCGACGCCACCGACACCGCCACCGCCGCCCACCTCGCCACCCAGGCCGGGCTCGCCGTGGACACCGCCCTGCGGTACGCCCGCGAGTGGGAGATAGCCAACGAGCTCCAGCGCAGCATGCTGCCGCTGCGCCTGCCCCAGCCGCACGGCGTCCGGCTCGCCCAGCGCTACCTGCCCGGCGAGCGCGGCGCGCAGGTCGGCGGGGACTGGTACGACGCCGTCCCGCTGCCCGGGAACCGGGTGGCGCTGATCGTCGGCGACGTGATGGGCCACTCGCTGACCTCGGCCGCCATCATGGGCCAGCTCCGCACCAGCGCCCAGACCCTGGCCGCGCTCGACCTGCCCCCGCACGAGGTGCTCTACCACCTGGACGAACAGGCCCAGCGGCTCGGCCGCGAACAGCACCTGGCCACCTGCGTGTACGCGGTCTACGACCCGATCGCCAACCGCGTGGTGCTCGCCAACGCGGGGCACGTCCCGCCGGTGCTCGTCGGGCCGGACGGCACGGCCGAGCTGCTGGAGCTGGACTCGGGCGCGCCGATCGGCGTCGGCGGGGTCGACTTCAACTCCGTCGAGCTGCCCGCCCCGCCCGGCTCCTCCCTGCTGCTCTTCACCGACGGCCTGGTGGAGACCCGCACCCGCCCGCTCAGCGACGGACTGGAGCTGCTCCGGGCCCGGCTGGCCGCCACCCAGCGGCACACCCCCGAGCAGCTCTGCCAGGAGGCGCTGCGGATCCTGCCGCCGGGCGACCGCGGTGACGACATCGCGCTGCTGGCCGCCTGCTTCGACGGCATCCCGGCCGGGGACGTCGCGCACTGGTACCTCCAGCCGCGCAACGAGACGCCCGGCCGGGCCCGCCGGCTGGCCGCCCACACACTGCGCCGCTGGGGGCTCGAAGAGCTCAGCGAGGCAACCGAGTTGATGGTCAGCGAGCTGGTCACCAACGCCGTCCAGCACGCCACCCGCCCGGTCACCCTGAGCCTGGTCCGCACCTCCCGGCTGCGCTGCGAGGTCGGCGACGACAGCCCGCTGCTGCCCCGACCGCGGCGCACCGGACCGGAGGACGAACGCGGGCGCGGGCTGCAGATAGTGGCCAGGTGCGCCGAGCGCTGGGGCGCCACCCGCCTGGGCACCGGCAAGGTCGTCTGGTTCGAACAGCGGCTGCCGTAGGCCCGCCGGGTACGCCGGAGGGCGCCCGGCCGTAGTGGCCGGACGCCCTCCGGGACGGGCCCGTCAGACCCGCTGCGGCTCCTTCGCCGCGCCGCTCTCCTCGGCGCCCCCGGCCCCGGTCGTGCCCTCGGGCGCGGCCCGCTCCGACTCCAGCCGGGCCATCAGCTGCTCGCCCTCCATGTCCACCCGCGGCACCACCTTCTCCAGGCTCTTCGGGAACCACCAGGCCGCCCTGCCGAACAGCGTCATCGCGGCCGGCACCAGGGCCATCCGCACCACGAAGGCGTCCACCAGCACGCCCACCGCCAGCGCGAAGCCGATCGGCTGGACGATCGGGTCGTGGCCGAAGACGAAGCTGCCGAATACCGCGACCATGATCAGGGCCGCCGCCGTGACCACCCGCGCGCCGTTCTTCACCCCGGCGACCACGGCCTCCCGGGGCGCCATGCCGTGCACGTGGTGCTCCTTCATCCCGGAGACCAGGAACAGCTCGTAGTCCATCGCCAGCCCGAACAGCACCGCGATCAGCAGGATCGGCACGAAGCTCACCACCGGGCCCACCTTCGGCACGTCGATCAGCCCGTCCAGCCAGCCCCACTGGTAGACGGCGACCACCGCGCCGAGCGAGGCCGAGATGCTGAGCAGGAAGCCGGCCACCGCCTTCAGCGGCACCAGGACCGAACGGAAGGCCAGCGCCAGCAGCACCAGCGCGATGCCGCCGATCACCGCCACGAAGGGCGGCAGGGCGTCGCCGAGCTTGGCGGAGACGTCGATGTTGGCGGCCGTGGTGCCGGTGACGTCGATCCGCGCGCCGGTCGAGGCCCGCAGGTCGTCGCGCTGGTCGCGGATCTCCCCGACCAGCTTCCTGGTGTCGGCGTGGTCCGGGCCGGTGGTCGGGATGACGGTGAGCAGGGCCGTGCCGCTCGGCCCGTCGACGGTCGGCGGCAGCAGCGTCCGCACCCCCTCCAGGGTGCCCAGCCTCGCGGCCACGCCTTGGACGGCCTGCTCCGGCCGCGCCGCGCTCCCGGCGTCGACGACGACCACCAGTGGTGCGTTGAACCCGGGGCCGAAGCTCTCGCCGATCCGGTCGTACGCGGTACGGGCGTCGGTGCCGGCGGCCTGTGAGCCGCCGCCGGGCAGGCCGAGGCTGAGGCTCGCGGCCGGCACCGCGAGGACGCCCAGCGCGGCCAGCCCGGTGAACAGCACGACCAGCGGGCGGCGCACCACGAAGGTCGCCCACCGCTCGCCCAGGGTCGTCCGGCCGGGGGCCTTCAGCGCCCGCCGCCAGACCGGCAGCCGGTCGATGGCCCGGCCGGCGAAACCGAGCAGCGCGGGCAGCAGGGTGATCGCGACGAGCACCGCCACCACCACGGCGCCGGAGGCGGACAGGCCCATCACGGTCAGGAACGGCACCCCGGCGACGGCGAGCCCGGCGAGCGCGACCACCACGGTCAGACCGGCGAAGACCACCGCGCTGCCGGCCGTGGCGTTGGCGCGGGCCGCCGCCTCCTCCGGCTCCAGGCCCTCGGCGAGGTGCCGGCGGTGCCGGGAGAGGATGAACAGGGCGTAGTCGATGCCGACCGCGAGGCCGACCATCAGGGCCAGCACCGGCGCGGTGGTGATGATCTCGAACGAGCCGGAGAGGGCCAGCAGCGCGGCCATCGCCACCCCGACCCCGAGCAGGGCGGTCAGCAGCGGCAGCCCGGCGGCGACCAGCGAGCCCAGGGTGATCACCAGGACCACGCCGGCCACCATCAGGCCGACCGCCTCACCGCCGTCGACCTGCGCCATCCGGTTGTAGGCGTCGCCGCCGAAGGCGACCGTCAGCCCGGCGTCGCCGGCCGGGCCGGCGGCCGCCCGGACCGCGTCGCGCTGCTGGTCGGTGACGTCCGCGAGCGGGCGGTCGAAGGAGACCAGGGCCAGCGCGACCCTGCCGTCCGGGGAGAGCGCGCCGGTGGCGTAGGGGTCGGGGACCGCCGCGACCCCGGGGACGGCGGCGATCCGGCCGACCGCCGCGCTGACGGCCCCGGCCGACTCCGCGGTGGTGATGCCGCCGGCCGCCGGGGCGCCGAAGACCACCTGGGCCGCGCCGTGGCCCTGCTCCGGGAAGGTGCCCTTGATGCGGTCCAGGGTGCTCTGCGCCTCGGTGCCGGGCACCTTGAACTCGTCGCTGGTCTTGCCGGCGAAGGCCCCGGCGGCCCCGCCGACCGCGATCAGCACGGCGAGCCAGACGGCGAGCACGGCGCGCCTGCGACGGAAGCAGTAGCGGCCCAGGCGGTACAGGTACGTGGCCATGAGTGAACCCTCGATCACGTCGGTCGGCGAGCGGGTGCCCGAACAGGTCGGACTCCACCGTACGGCCAACTTTGTCACCTGACAAAGTTGGTCGACATAATCGACCGACAGATTCACTCGACCGAGTTATTTGACCGTGGCGCTACCCTGGCCCAATGGCACATGTCCCCGCCTCCGAAAGGCGCCCGCAACTGGTCCGGGCCGCCATCGACCTGATGACCCGCGAGGGCGTCGCCGCCGGCAGTACCCGGGCGATCGCGGCCGAGCTGGGGGTGGCACAGGCGACGGTGCACTACACCTTCGGCACCAAGAAGGACCTCTACCGCGCCGTGGTCGAACAGCTGACGGCCGAGTTCGTGGGCCAGGTGCGCGACGCCGCACCGGGCGACGGCCCCTTCGGCGAGCAGATCCGGGCCATGGTGCACGCGCTCTGGGCGGGTGCCACCGGCGAGGAGGGGCGCTGCGTCCTGCTGGACGAGTTCGCGGCGCTGGCGCTGCGCGACCCCGACCTCCAGGAGATCATGCGCGGGCTGCAGCACGAGATCGAGGACACCGCCTCGCAGATGCTCGACGCCCTCGCGGCCGCCCACGGCCTGGAGCTGCCCCTGCCCGCGCGCGACATCGCCACGCACTTCCTGACCGGCTTCGACGGGCTGACCGACCGCTACCTGGTGCTGCGCAGCACCGGCGAGCAGCCGGACGCCGAGGCGCTGCGGGCGCTGGACCTGCTGGTCGCCACCACGGTCGGGCTCTGCCTGGGCTCGGCGGCCCGGACCGGCTGACCCGGGGCGGGCGCCGCCCGGGGCCGGACCGGCAGCCCGGACCGGCAGCCCGGACCGGCAGCCCGGCCCGGCGACCCGGCCCGGCGACCCGGCCCGACTACTCGACGATCCGGACCGGCAGCTCCGCCAGCACCTCGCGCAGCGAGGCCGCGAACCGGTCGTACTCCGCACTGCGGGCCGAGCCCGGCCGGGTGGCGAGCCCGATCCGGCGCCCGGGCGCGGGGGCCGCGAAGCGGACGGCGGCCAGCCGGTCGGTCCGGCCCGCCTCGACGTCCAGGGCCGTGGTGGGCAGCAGGGTGACACCGAGGCCGCCGGCCACCAGCTGGACCAGGGTGGAGAGCCCGGCCGCCCGGGTGGTGGAGCCACCGGGGTCGGCGCCGACCTCGCGGCAGATGTCGAGGGCCTGGTCACGCAGGCAGTGGCCCTCCTCCAGCAGCAGCACCTCCAGGTCGAGCAGCACGTCGCGCGGGACGTCGATCCGCCCGGCGAGCGGATGCCCGGGCGGGGTGACCAGCACGAAGTCCTCGTCGAACAGCGGGATGTCCCGGGTGGGCGAGGCCCCGCCGGCCGGGAGCGCGAGCAGCAGCACGTCCAGCCGGCCGGCGGCCAGCCCCTCCAGCAGCGAGGGCGTGCGCTCCTCGTGGACGTGCAGTTCCAGCTCCGGATAGCGGTCGCGGACCAGCCGCAGCACGGTGGGCAGCAGGTAGGGGGCGACGGTCGGGATGACGCCGAGGTGCAGCGGACCGGTGAACGGCCGGCGGGCGGCCTCCACCTCCTCGGTCAGGGCCTGCAAGGAGGCGAGCACCCGGCGCGAGTGTTCGAGCACGCGCTCCCCCAGCGGAGTGACGATCACTTTGCGTGTCGTACGCTCGACGAGCTGCGCGCCCAGCGACTCCTCCAGCGCCGCGACCGCTCCCGACAGGGCGGGCTGACTGGTCCCGGTGGCGGCCGCCGCGTCGCGGAAGTGCCGGTGCTCGGCCACCGCCACGAAGGCCTTGAGCTGGGCCACGGTGGGCGCGCGGGGGCCGCGGGGTGTGGCACTCCCCACAGCGGCCTCGGGTTTGCGCGTGGTGCCCCTGCGGGGCCTGGGGCGGGAGGGGGGCGTGGGGGTATTGATAACTCTCTCCGATCAGACACATCGAGTGTAGCTATTTCCCTGATCAGTCCACGATGTGGAATCGTGGAAGTCGTTCCGCAATCCGGACAAACTCCCCTCATCACTTCAGGAGAAGCGAACGTGCTCACGATCGGTGACAAGTTCCCCGAGTTCGAACTCAACGCCTGCGTCGACCTGGACGCCGCGAACGCCTTCGCCGAGATCAACCACAAGTCCTACGAGGGCAAGTGGAAGATCGTTTTCTTCTGGCCGATGGACTTCACGTTCGTCTGCCCGACCGAGATCGCCGCGTTCGGCAAGCTGAACGAGGAGTTCGCGGACCGCGACGCCCAGATCCTCGGCGTCTCCGGCGACTCCGAGTTCGTGCACCACGCCTGGCGCAAGGACCACAAGGACCTGCGCGACCTGCCCTTCCCGATGCTGGCCGACGTCAAGCACGAGCTGATGCGCGCCTGCGGCGTCGAGGGCGCGGACGGCACCGCCCAGCGCGCGGTCTTCATCGTCGACCCGAACAACGAGATCCAGTTCGTCATGGTGACCGCCGGCTCCGTCGGCCGTAACCCCAAGGAGGTCCTGCGGGTGCTGGACGCCCTGCAGACCGACGAGCTGTGCCCGTGCAACTGGACCAAGGGCGAGGACACCCTCGACGCCCAGGCCCTGCTGGCGGGCTGACCGACATGGCTCTCGACGACCTGAAGTCCGCCCTCCCGGACTACGCCAAGGACCTCAAGCTCAACCTGAGCGCGGTCATCGGCAACTCCGACCTCCCCGCCCAGCAGCTCTGGGGCACCGTGCTCTCCTGCGCGATGGCCACCCGCAGCCCCGCCGTGCTGCGTGCGCTGGAGCCCGAGGCCAAGGCCAACCTCTCCCCGGAGGCGTACAACGCCGCCAAGGGCGCGGCCGCGATCATGGGGATGAACAACGTCTACTACCGGACCACGCACCTGCTCTCCGACAAGGAGTACAGCGGCATGCGGGCCGGCCTGCGGATGAACATCATCGGCACTCCGGGCGTCGAGAAGATCGACTTCGAGCTCTGGTGCTTCGCGGTCTCGGCCATCAACGGCTGCGGCCAGTGCCTCGACTCCCACGAGGGCGTGCTGAGCAAGGCCGGTGTCGCGCGCGAGGTCATCCAGGCCTCCGTGAAGATCGCCGCCGTGCTGCAGGCCGTGGCCGGCGTCCTCGACTCCGAGGCCGCCCTGGCCGGCGTCGACGCCTGATCCCACGCCACACCACGAGGGCCCGCCGGACTTCCGTCCGGCGGGCCCTCGCGCGTTCGGGTGGGCCGGGGCCTACTCGGCACTCACCGGCGCACCCGTCCCACCGGGCGCCGCGGCGCCCGCGGCAGCCGCGGACGTGGCGGCAGCCGTCCGGGCGACGGCCGCCTCACGGGCGGCCTCCATCGCGGTGAAGACGGCCTGCCCGGCCTCGTTGCGGCGGCGCAGGTGGGCGACCACCGTGTTGGTGACCGCGATCAGCGGCACCGCGACGATGGCGCCGCCGATGCCGCCGATGATCGAGCCGGCGGCCACCCCGAGCACCACGCCCAGCGGATGCACCCGGACGGCCCGGCCGAGGATCAGCGGCTGCAGCACGTGACCCTCGATCTGCTGGACGGCGATCAGCACCACCAGCACCATCAGCGCG
This sequence comes from Kitasatospora sp. NPDC001603, assembly GCF_040298365.1. Taxonomy (NCBI): domain Bacteria; kingdom Bacillati; phylum Actinomycetota; class Actinomycetes; order Kitasatosporales; family Streptomycetaceae; genus Kitasatospora; species Kitasatospora sp. NPDC001603. The sequence continues at coordinate 82,014 of NZ_JBEPAA010000012.1, read as the reverse complement.
GTGAACGGCCCCTCGGTGACCAGCGCGATCAGCACCGCGACGGTCCCGGTGACGAGCGCCCCGACCAGCGGGACGAAGGCCCCCAGGAAGATGATCACCGCCAGCGGCAGCGCCATCGGCACCCCGAGCATCTGGATGCCGACGCCGATGCAGACCGCGTCGATGAAGGCCACGCAGACCGTCCCGCGCACGTACGCGGTGAGCGTGGCCCAGGCCTTCGGACCGGCCCCGGCCATCGCGTAGCGGGAGTGCCGGGGCAGGCCGCGCAGCGCCCAGTTCCAGATCCGCTCGCCGTCGTAGAGGAAGAAGAAGGTGGTGAAGAAGGCGAGCAGGACGGCGGTCAGCACCTCGACGGCGATCTGCGCACCGGTGAGGCCGACCGAGGTGAGCTGCTCGGTGTTGGTGCTGATCGCCTTGGTGATCTGGTTCGCGAAGTCGGTGATCTGCTGCTGGGTCAGGTGCAGCGGCCCGGTGATCAGCCAGTCCCGGAGGGTGGCCACACCGTCCTGGACCTTGGTGGTCACGGTGGACAGGTTGGTGGTCACCTGCCAGACCACGAACCAGCCGACCAGGCCGATCCCGGCCAGACCGCTCATGAACACCCCGCCGGCCGCCAGCGACCGCGGTACGCCGTGCCGGCGCAGCCAGGAGACGGTGGGCTCCAGCAGCGCGGAGATCAGCAGCGAGGCCAGCACCGCGAAGGCCACCAGCCGCAGCATGTCGACGACCATGAAGACGACGTAGAGCGCGGCGCCGAGCAGCAGCAGCCGCCAGGTCGACTCGGCCGCCACCCGCAGGCCCCAGGGCACCGCCTCGGCCGGGGTGGCGGGCCGACCGGGGTGGAGTTCGCGTCCGAAGGCGCCGTGGGTGGGCGCCGGCGCGGCCGGGGCCTGGCCCCGGCCCGCCTCGGCGTGCTCCCCGCGCGGCGCCGGCAGCGGGGCCGGTGCCGCGGCCACGGCGGCGGGCGCCGGGGCCGGCACCTGCTCCGGCACCGGCAGCGGGTCCGGGGGTTCGTGGTACTCGGCCGCGATCGCGGCCCGCCGGCGCCGCTCGATCACGGCGGCCGCGCTCGCCACCACGGCCATGCCCTTGGCCACGGCCTTGAAGGCCTTCCCGCCCCGCGCCATCCTCGCTACCACCGCTCCCCCGTTGGGCCGCCGTGCCGGCGGTACGCCGTGGGTCGCGCCACGGCCGTCAGGGATGAAACTACCCGCCCGGCCCGGCACGAGTCCGCCGGGCGGGGCGGTTGACCGGTCGGCCGGCGGAGACCGACGGGCGCCGGGCGGCCGCGCGGCAGCCCGCGGGCCGGTCGGACGGCCGGTCCGTATCCGGACAAACCGGTGGTGACCGGGTGGTTTCAGGCACCGGGCAACGGGGAGGACTCCGAACGAGTACAGGAGCCATCTGTCGGCGGACCGGCCGGTGCGGGGAGCAACCAGGACCCCTCCCCGCGCCCCGCGTCCGCACCCGGGCCCGCACCGCCCGCGAGCGCACTGGTCAGCGCGGCCCGGGCGGGGCGGCCCGTCCAGCGCGGCAGCCCCGCCCGGCGCACGGCCACGGCGGCGGGGCGGCCCACCACACACCTCGGCCCCCGACCGCAGGAGAGCGGTCGGGGGCCGGGGTGGTACGGCGTGCTGCGGGTACCGGTGGTTCCTAGTACCAGTGGTGCGACTGCCAGAAGGACCAGGCGCCACAGGGGCTGCCGTAGCGGCTGTTCATGTAGCTGAGGCCCCACTTGATCTGGGTGGCCGGGTTGGTGCGCCAGTCGGCACCGGCCGAGGCCATCTTGGTGCCGGGCAGCGCCTGGACCAGGCCGTACGCACCGGAGCTCTTGTTGGTCGCGGTGTAGTCCCAGCCGCTCTCGCGCTTCACGATCTGACTGAAGCACTGGAACTGAGCGTCGTTGCCGACGATCTGCTGGGCGATCTCCTGGACCGAACCGGGGCTGACCGAAACCGGGGGGGCCGACGTGTCGGTGGCAGCCATCGCCGAGCGCGCCTTGGAGCGGTTGGCGGCGGCCTCGTCGGCCTTCCGCTTCTCCTCGGCCGCCTTGGCGGCCTTCTCCGCGTCGGCCTTGGCCTGCGCGTCAGCCTTGGCCTGCGCGTCGGCGGCGGCCTGCTGGCGCGCTGCCTCCTCGGCGGCCTTCTGCTCCGCGGCAGCCTTCGCGGCCGCATCGGCGGCGGCCTGCTGGGCGGAGGCCTGCGTGCCGATGTTGTCACTGATGGTCTGCGCCTGGGCGCCAGAGGGGACTTCGGCAAGCAGGGTCGCGCCGGCGACATCGACCGTCTGCGTCGTCTTGCCCTCGCTGCCCGAGGCCATACCCACGACGGCACCGACTGCGGTGACGGCGGTGGCGGAGGCCACAGCGACTCCCCGGACCGAGATCCGAGTCACATGGTTTCCTTCCAGCATCGCCCACGCGTGACCGTACGGGCGCAAGATGCCCCTTTGCGCTGCCCTCCGTACGGTGCTGGTCACGGGAGGTACTGACCCGGCGTCCGGAAGCGGTGGGCGACCGGGCGTTGCGATCGGGCGGCGTACGGCTCATCGGTGTTCAATTGTGCGTCCACCTACCGGAGTTGGCGGACCGTCCGGACCGGGCCCACGGTCTCCCGGGGGCCCTGTCATGCCGTACGCGGGGCCTGACAGAACCCTCACCATGCCGCACCGGGCACTGTCGACGCAATTCCCTGTTGCGTGGCGCATCTCACATTCACCGCCCTGGAGTTCTCCGGACAGAAAGCACTCGATGTGATGAAAGGGACGGGGCCCGCTCCCGTCAGGAGCGGGCCCCACGCCCGGAGTTGACCGTATTGTCCGACTATGCCCTAGTGCGGGCGAATCACGGGTTGATGTCCTCCAGCATCTCCGTGACCAGCGCCGCGATCGGGGAGCGCTCGGAGCGGGTGAGGGTGATGTGGGCGAACAGCGGATGGCCCTTCAGCTTCTCGACCACCGCGACGACGCCGTCGTAGCGGCCGACCCGCAGGTTGTCGCGCTGGGCCACGTCGTGGGTCAGCACCACCCGGGAGCCCTGGCCGATCCGGGAGAGCACCGTCAGCAGGACGTTGCGCTCCAGCGACTGCGCCTCGTCCACGATCACGAAGGCGTCGTGCAGCGAACGCCCCCGGATGTGGGTCAGCGGCAGGACCTCCAGCATGCCCCGGGAGATCACCTCCTCGATGACGTCCGGGGTGGTCACGGCCGAGAGGGTGTCGAAGACCGCCTGCGCCCAGGGGCTCATCTTCTCCGTCTCGGACCCGGGCAGGTAGCCGAGCTCCTGGCCGCCGACCGCGTACAGCGGCCGGAACACCATCACCTTGCGGTGCTGCCCCCGCTCCAGCACCGCCTCCAGCCCCGCGCACAGCGCCAGCGCCGACTTGCCGGTACCGGCCCGCCCGCCCATCGAGACGATGCCCACCTCCGGGTCGAGCAGCAGGTCCAGCGCCACCCGCTGCTCGGCACTGCGCCCGCGCAGCCCGAAGGCCTCGCGCTCGCCGCGCACCAGCCGCACCCGGCCGTCGCCGGTGACCCTGCCCAGCGCCCGGCCGCGCTCGGAGCCGAGCACCAGTCCGGTGTGGACGGGCAGCTCGGCCGCGCCCTCGACGTCCACCGCGGCGTCGTGGCCGGCCGCGAACAGCGCGTCCACCTGGTCGGCGGGGACGTGCAGCTCGGCCATGCCGGTCCACCCGGAGGTGATCGCCAGCTCGGCCCGGTACTCCTCGGCGAGCAGGCCGACCGAACTGGCCTTGATCCGCAGCGGCAGGTCCTTGGAGACGACGGTGACGTCGTACCCCTCGGCCTGCAGGTTGCGGGCCACCGCCAGGATCCGGCTGTCCGCCTCGCCGCCCGCGGACCGGTAGCCGACCGGCAGTATCGACAGGTCGGAGTGGTTCAGCTCGACCCGGATGGTGCCGCCGAGCTCCCCGACCGGGATCGGCTCGTCGAGCCGGCCGAAACGGATGCGGTAGTCGTCGAGCAGCCGCAGCGCCTGGCGGGCGAAGTAGCCCAGCTCCGGATGGTGCCGCTTGGCTTCCAGCTCGGTGACCACGACCACCGGCAGGACGACCTCGTGCTCCTCGAAGCGGGTCATGGCGAGCGGGTCCGCCAGAAGCACGCTGGTGTCGAGAACGTAGGTCCGCCGGTCTGGTGTCCGGCGGCTCTTGGAACTGACCACTAGGCCTCCAGAGCGGATGACCCTGCGTCATCCGCGGCAAGCCGGCCCCCGCTGCCCCGGTGGCCTCGGGGCCGGTCTGCTCGGAGTATTCCCAGGCGAGGGGCGGTGCATTCACGCACTCGGCGAACTGACGGATCATTGCCGGTGAACGTTTGGCCTCGCGCCGCCGCCGGGTACTCCAGCCCTACTGGGGGGTCGGCGGGGGCGGGTGGGGGCCGGTGGGCGTCAGAGCCCCATCCGCCGGTGGCGCTCCTCGTACGCGCGCAGTGCCCGGAGGAAGTCGACCTTCCGGAAGGCGGGCCAGTAGGCCTCGCAGAAGTAGAACTCGCTGTGCGCGCTCTGCCAGAGCAGGAAGCCGGAGAGCCGCTGCTCGCCCGAGGTGCGGATGACCAGGTCCGGGTCGGGCTGGCCCTTGGTGTAGAGGTGCTCGGCGATGTGCTCGACGTCGAGGATTTCGGCCAGTTCCTCGATCGAGGTGCCGCGCCCGGCGTGCTCCTGGAGCAGCGAGCGGACGGCGTCGGCGATCTCGTGCCGGCCGCCGTACCCGACGGCGACGTTCACGGTGATCCCGTCGATCCCGGCGGTCTCGTCGGCGGCCCGCTTGAGCACGTCGGCGGTGTGCTGCGGGAGCAGGTCCAGCGCGCCGACCGGGTTGACCCGCCAGCGGCGGGCGGCGGCCAGGCCGGTGACGGCGTCCTCGATGATCCCGAGCAGCGGGACGAGCTCGTCGGCCGGCCGGGAGAGGTTGTCGGTGGAGAGCATCCAGAGCGTGACGACCTTGACGTGGGTCTCGTCGCACCAGCCGAGGAACTCGCTGATCTTGTCGGCGCCGCGCTGGTGGCCGTAGGCGGTGGAGCCGCCGGTCGCCTTGGCCCAGCGGCGGTTGCCGTCGAGGATCACGCCGATGTGATGGGGGGTCCGGGCGAGGTGCACCTCGACCCGGCGACCGTAGAGGCCGTACATACCGTCCAGCAGGGTGCGCAGACCCGGCGTGCGTTCGACGACATCGCGCAGACCCATGGTTTTCGGCCCCTCCGTACTCATTCACCGGGGGACGTCACAACCCCCGGCGCAGCCTACTCCCGCCCGGAGGCAGTGGGTAAAGCCGCAGGTAGCAGTCCGGTCACAGTCCTGTGCGGAGCGCGTCGGGGGCCGCGGGGCGGGAGTGGCCGGAACACACCCGCGCGAACGCCCGGTGGCTCCCGGGGCTCCGGATACGGAACGGTATCCGGTTCCTTAAAGAATCCGTAAGCCGACGGTTCCATGCTTGACGACCACCAATGGTCTAGTCCAGCTTGTGACCCAGGGCGGAACACGCACCACCGCCGCCCCATCCGAGGCAGTACTGCGGACGCAATTCCCTCCTCGCCCCCGGGCGCTCCCGAACCGAACACGACGCTCCTCGCTCCGGTGCTCCCACACCGCCGACCGTCCGTCGTCCTCGGCCCGGGCACGCTCGTCGGCCCGGCGGGAGCCCTCCCCCACACGCGGCCGCCGCGCCCCCCACCGCGGCGGCCGCTCCTCCCCCAGGAGCGCACCTCCATGGCCCGTACGCTGAACCAGCCCGCGCACAAGCGCCGGCGCAGCACCCTTCCGGCCCTCGCCGCCGGTGCCACCGCCCTCGCCCTCGCCGGCAGCGGCCTCGCCCTCTTCGCCGGCGGCGCCAGCGCGGCCGCCGGCAACCTGGTCTCCAACGGCGGCTTCGACTCCGGTTCGACCGCCGGGTGGGTCTGCACCGGCGCCGCGGGCACCGTCTCCACGCCGGTCCACTCCGGCACCGGCGCGCTGCAGGCCACGCCGGGCGCCGGGGACACCGCCGAGTGCACCCAGACCATCAGCGTGCTGCCCAACACCAGCTACACCCTGAGCGCCTGGGTCCAGGGCCCGTACGTCTACCTCGGCGCGCGCGGCACCGGCGGCACCGACCCGAGCAGCTGGTCCAACCAGAACAGCTGGAACCAGCTCTCCTCCACCTTCACCACCGGCGCGAACGTCAAGAACGTCACGCTGTTCGTGCACGGCTGGTACGGCCAGAGCGCCTACCTCGCGGACGACATCACGCTGAGCGGCCCCGGCGGCACCTCCACGCCGAGCCCGACCGCGACGCCCACCGCCACGCCGACCGCCACCGCGTCGCCCACGGCCACCGCGACGCCGACCGCGACCGCCACCCCCACGGCGACCGCCACCCCGACCCAGACCGCCACGCCGACCCCCACGGCGACCGCGACCACCACCGCCCCGCCGGTCACCGGCCTGCCGAAGCACGTGGTCACCGGCTACTGGCACAACTTCGACAACGGCGCGACCGTCCAGAAGCTGAGCGACGTCCAGAGCGCCTACGACATCATCGCGGTCTCCTTCGCCGACGCCGTGCCGACCAGGGGCGGGGCGATCAGCTTCACCCTCGACCCGGGGCTCGCCAAGGCCCTCGGCGGCTACACCGACGCGCAGTTCCGCGCCGACCTGAAGGCCAAGCAGGCGGCCGGCAAGAAGGTCGTCCTCTCGATCGGCGGCCAGAACGGCGCGATCAGCGTGGGTGACGCCGCCGCGGCGGCCGCGTTCACCGACAGCGCCTACGCGATCATCAAGGACTACGGCTTCGACGGCATCGACGTCGACCTGGAGAACGGCGTCAACCCGACCTACCTCGGGAACGCGCTGCACAGCCTGCAGGCCAAGGTCGGCTCGAACTTCATCCTGACGATGGCCCCGGAGACCATCGGGATGTACAGCACCGCCGGTGCCTACTTCCAGCTGGCGCTGAACACCAAGGACATCCTGACCGTCGTCAACACCCAGTTCTACAACTCGGGCGGCATGAACGGCTGCGACGGCAAGGTCTACAACCAGGGCACCATCGACTTCATCACCGCGCAGGTCTGCACCCAGATCCAGGGCGGCCTGCGGCCCGACCAGGTCGGCATCGGCGTCCCGGCCTCCAGCAAGGCGGCCGGCGGCGGCTACGTCTCGCCGACCGTGGTGAACAACGCGCTGGACTGCCTGGCCACCGGCAAGAACTGCGGCAGCTTCGTCCCGCCGGCCAAGTGGCCCACCATCCGCGGCGCGATGACCTGGTCCACCAACTGGGACGCCAACAACGGGAACGCCTTCTCCAACGCGGTCGGCCCGTTCGTCCACCAGATGCCGTAACTCCCCCCGGCGCGCCGCTCCTTGAGGGTGGGGCTCGCGCGCCGACGGCGGGGCCCGTCGTACCGGACCGGTACGGCGGGCCCCGCTCGTCCCCGCTCGTCCCCCCTCCTCCTACTGCAGCAGGACCGCGGCCAGGGTGCCGAGCAGCAGGAACGGGCCCATCGGCAGCTCCAGCCCGCGCACCGGCCGCCGCCGCGCCAGGGCCGCCACCGCCCGGACCACCGCCCAGAACCCGGCCAGCACCGAGGCCGCGAAGAGCCCGGTGAACGCGGCCGACCAGCCGTACCGGCCGAGCAGCGCGCCCAGGCCGAGCGCCAGCACGGTGTCCCCCGGGCCCATCAGACCGATCCAGCCGGGCAGTTCGAACAGCGCGGCGGCCGCGAGCGCCACCAGCAGACAGCGCAGCAGCACACCCGGACTGCCGGCCGCCAGCTCCACCACCACCAGCAGCGCGGCCAGGCCGGCCGCCAGCGCCCAGCTCAGCGGGTACGGCAGCCGCCGCACCCGGGCGTCGGTGAAGCCGAGCACCACGCCCGGGCCGGCCGCCCAGAGCAGCAGCACCGCGTCGGCCGGGTGCGCCGCCGACAGCGCGGCCGCCGCCACCGCGACGGTCACCGCCTCCACCTGCCAGGCCCCCGGCCCCAGCCGCTCCCGGCAGCCCGGGCATCGCCCGCCGGGCGGCAGACCGCGCAACCGCCGCTCGCACGCCGGGCACCGGGTGCACCACGGCCCGCCCTCCGGCACGGCGTAACGCACCACCAGACCCCGCAGCGCGGGCGCCACCAGCAGGCCGCCCAGCACCGCCCCGAGCACGGCCGCGATCACGGCGCCCCCTCTCGTCCACCGTCGGTCACTGTCCCCGGGCACCGGTACGGTTCCCCGGGAACCGCCCGGCACTCGCCGGCGTCCGACCTCGCGGCGCCACATCCGCATTCCGGCGCCGCACCGACCACATCATCCACGGGGAACCACTGTGACCAACACTCAGAACGCGCTGCGCGCCGCCGTCCCGCTCGCCGCGCTGGCGCTGCTGCTGACCGCCTGCGGGCCGGAGAACGAGGACCCGGCCGCGGGCGCGGCGGGCGCCGCGGGCGCGAGCGCCGCCGCCACCACCGCGCCGGGCGCCACCGGGGCCCCGTCGGCCACCGGCGGCTCCGCCGGCACCGGCGGTACGGCCGGCTCGGCCGGCACGGCGGGCGCCGGCGGCAACACGCCGAACGCCGTCCCGTCCGCCGCCACCAGCGGGAACCCGATCGGCGGCGCCGGCGGCGGCGCCGGCAGCGGGAAGATCGGCTACGACAACCCGCTGGCGACCACCGCCACCGGCAGCTACCTGGGCAAGACCAAGGCCGACGTCACCCCGGTCTCGGTGGTCAAGGGCACCGCGGCCGAGGTCGCGCCGTACAACTTCAAGCCGGCCGAGCTCGAAGGCAAGACGCCGTACTACGTGACCGTCTCGTTCACCAACCGCACCGGTGGCCCGCTCACCGACGAGTACTTCATGATGCGGTTCAAGGTGAAGTCGGACACCGCCGCCACCGGCGGGGTGCTGCCCGCGCCGACCGTCCTGAAGTCGATCCCGCAGTGCGACTCCGGCAAGAAGCCCGGCACCCTGGCGGACGGCCAGACCCAGCAGCAGTGTGCGGTCTATCTCGTTCCGACCAACACCCCGCCGAAGTTCCTCGTCTTCGGCAGCGTTCTGGACACCGAGCCCCTGATCTGGAAGGCCGGCTGACAGCTCCGCCTGCCGTTCGAAGGGGGCCCTTGAGGGCGGTCCGGCGCGTGTCCCCGCACACGCGCCGGACCGGCCCGGGATACCCCTAAAGTAGGCAGGCATGCAGGTCATCCAGTCCAGCAAGCTCGCCAACGTCTGCTACGACATCCGCGGCCCGGTGCTCGACGAGGCGATGCGGCTGGAGGAGCAGGGCCACCGCATCCTGAAGCTCAACACCGGCAACCCCGCCGTCTTCGGCTTCGACGCGCCCCCGGAGATCCTCCAGGACATCCTGCGCAACCTCTCCTCCGCGCACGGGTACGGCGACTCCAAGGGCCTGCTCGCCGCCCGCCGGGCCGTGGTGATGCACTACGAGGAGCGCGGGCTGCACGGACTCACCGTCGAGGACGTCTTCCTCGGCAACGGCGTCTCCGAGCTGATCCAGCTGGCGATGACCGCCCTGCTCGACGACGGCGACGAGGTGCTCGTCCCGGCGCCGGACTACCCGCTCTGGACGGCCTCCGTCTCGCTGGCCGGCGGCACCGCCGTGCACTACCGCTGCGACGAGCAGTCCGAGTGGTACCCGGACCTCGCCGACATCGAGGCCAAGGTCACCGACCGGACCAGGGCGATCGTGGTGATCAACCCGAACAACCCGACCGGCGCGGTCTACCCGCGCGAGGTCCTGGAGGGCCTGGTCGAGATCGCCCGCCGGCACAAGCTGGTGGTCTACGCGGACGAGATCTACGACAAGATCCTCTACGACGACGCCGAGCACGTCCCGCTGGCCACGCTGGCCCCCGACCTGTTCTGCGTCACCTTCAACGGGCTCTCCAAGGCGTACCGGGTGGCGGGCTTCCGCTCCGGCTGGATGGTGCTCTCCGGCGACCGGCAACGCGCCCGCAGCTACATCGAGGGCCTGACCGTGCTCGCCTCGATGCGCCTGTGCGCCAACATGCCGGCCCAGCACGCGGTGGCCGCGGCGCTCGGCGGCCGACAGTCGATCAAGGACCTGGTGCTGCCCGGCGGCCGGCTGCTGGAGTCCCGGGACGCCGCGTACCGGCTGCTCAACGAGATCCCGGGGGTCAGCTGCGTCAAGCCGAAGGGCGCCCTCTACGCGTTCCCCCGGCTGGACCCGAAGGTCTACAAGATCAAGGACGACGCCCAGATGGTGCTGGACCTGCTGCGCGCCGAACGCATCCTGCTGGTCCAGGGCACCGGCTTCAACTGGCCCGAGCCGGACCACTTCCGCCTGGTCACGCTGCCCCGGGCCGAGGAGATCACCGACGCCGTCACCCGGATCGGCGACTTCCTCGGCGGCTACACCCAGCCGTAGCGGGCCCGGACGGTCAGGCCGTCGCGGTCAGGCCGGTCCGGCTGGCCGTCGCGGTCCGGTCCGGTCCGGTCCGGTCCGGTCCCGTCCGGGAAAAGCTACGGCCGGAGTTCCGGTCCGGACGATCTCCTTGGTCGGGGAAAGATCGTCCGCGGAACTCCGGCCGTCCTGTCGCTCGGTGGGTGCGCGATTCGTGCCACGCACCCACCACTACTCGCCGGGCTGAGGCTCAGGCTCAGCCGAGGCGGGCGACCAGGTCTCGGTACTCGTCCCACAGCTCGGTGGGCGTGTGGGAGCCGAAGAGCTCCAGGTGGGCCGGGACGAGCGCGGCCTCCTGACGCCAGATGTCGGCGTCCACGGTGAACAGCAGCTCCCGGTCGGCCTCGGAGAGGTCCAGGCCGTCCAGGTCGAAGCCCTCGACGGTCGGCAGCACGCCGATCGGGGTTTCGACGCCCTCGCCGGTGCCCTGCAGGCGCTCGACGATCCACTTCAGCACGCGGCTGTTCTCGCCGTAGCCGGGCCAGACGAACGAGCCCTCGCTGTTCTTGCGGAACCAGTTCACGTAGTAGATCTTCGGCAGCTTGGCGGCGTCCGCCTGGGCGCCGACCTTCAGCCAGTGGGCGAAGTAGTCGCCCATGTTGTAGCCGCAGAACGGCAGCATCGCGAACGGGTCGCGGCGCAGCTCGCCGACGGTGCCCTCGGCGGCGGCGGTCTTCTCGGAGGCGATGTTCGCGCCCAGGAAGACGCCGTGCTGCCAGTCGAAGGACTCCGTCACCAGCGGGACGGCGGTGGCGCGGCGGCCGCCGAACAGGATCGCCGAGATCGGCACGCCCGCCGGGTCCTCCCACTCGGGGGCGATGGTCGGGCACTGCGCGGCCGGGACGGCGAACCGGGCGTTGGGGTGGGCGGCCGGGGTGCCGGACTCCGGCGTCCAGTCGTTGCCGCGCCAGTCGGTGAGGTGCGCCGGGGGCTCCTCGGTCAGGCCCTCCCACCAGACGTCACCGTCGTCGGTCAGCGCGACGTTGGTGTAGACGGTGTTGCCCCAGAGGGTCTCGATGGCGTTGGCGTTGGTGTCGACGCCGGTGCCGGGCGCGACGCCGAAGAAGCCGGCCTCGGGGTTGATGGCGTAGAGCCGGCCGTCGGCGCCGAAGCGCATCCAGGCGATGTCGTCGCCGATCGTCTCGACCTTCCAGCCCGGGATGGTGGGCTGGAGCATGGCGAGGTTGGTCTTGCCGCAGGCGGAGGGGAAGGCCGCCGCGACGTACGTGGCTTCGCCGGTCGGCGGGGTGAGCTTGAGGACGAGCATGTGCTCGGCCAGCCAGCCCTCGTCACGCGCCATCGTGGAGGCGATCCGCAGCGCGTAGCACTTCTTGCCGAGCAGGGCGTTGCCGCCGTAGCCGGAGCCGAAGGACCAGATCTCGCGGGTCTCCGGGAAGTGCGAGATGTACTTGGTGCTGTTGCACGGCCAGGCGACGTCCGCCTCGCCCTCGGCGAGCGGCGCGCCGACGGTGTGCACGGCCTTGACGAACTCGCCGTCCTCGCCCAGCTGGTCGATCACGGCCCGGCCCATGCGGGTCATCACGCGCATCGACACGGCGACGTAGGCGGAGTCGGTGATCTCGACGCCGTACGCGGCCAGCGGGGAGCCGACCGGGCCCATCGAGAAGGGCACGACGTACATCGTGCGCCCCTTCATCGAGCCGCGGAAGAGACCGTTCTCGCCCTGGAAGACCTCCCGCATCTCGGCGGGGGCCTTCCAGTTGTTGGTCGGACCGGCGTCCTTCTCCTGCTCGGAGCAGATGTAGGTGCGGTCCTCGACGCGCGCCACGTCCGTGGGGTCCGAGGCGGCGTAGTAGGAGTTGGGGCGCTTCTTCTCGTCGAGCTTCCTGAAGGTGCCCTGAGCGACCAGCAGGTCCGCGAGGCGCTGGTACTCCTCCTCGGACCCGTCACACCACTCGATGCGGGCCGGCTGGGTGAGCTCGGCGATCTCGCTCACCCAGGCCAGCAGGCGCTTGTGACGGGTGGGCGCGGATGCGCTGAGAGCGAGGTTCTCGTACGACACGATCGCTCCGTTTCACGCCATCTCGGCACGGAGACGGCGTAGCGGGGGTTTGAGGGTGCTTGCAGCGTAGCTCCGGCCTCAAGCCCAGAACACGGCGCAACGGTGAAATTGACTCATCTTTTACTACATTCAGTCTGGTTACTTGTTGGTAATCCGGCTCCTTCGGCCGACCCGAGCCCGACCCGACCGACCCCCGAACACTCCAAAACGTCCAAGTAGTGATGAGGGCCACTTCCTACGCGTCAGTAACCTACGGAGGCGTAGGTAGCAGGTAGCATGCTGCCCATGACTGCTGAGCTCCTGGAGAGCACGGAGCGCGTGGAGATCAAGCCGAGTTGGCGCGGCTGGCTGCACGCCGGGATGTTCCCCGCCACGGTGGCCGCCGGGATCGTGCTGATCTGCCTGGCCGACTCCACGCCCGCCAAGATCGCCTGCGCGATCTACTCGGTCAGCGCCTGGCTGCTGTTCGGGGTCAGCGCGGTCTACCACCGCTTCACCTGGGGGCCGCGCGGCGACGCCGTGCTGCGCCGCCTCGACCACGCGAACATCTTCTTGATCATCGCGGGCACCTACACCCCGTTCACCATCCTGCTGCTGGACGGCGCCGCGCAGCAGGTGCTGCTCTGGGCGGTCTGGGGCGGTGCGCTGGCGGGGATAGCGTTCCGGGTGTTCTGGGTGGGCGCGCCGCGCTGGCTGTACACGCCGGTGTACATCGCGCTGGGCTGGGCCGCCGCCTTCTTCCTGCCGGACTTCCTGCGCACCGGCGGGGTCGCGGTGCTGGTGCTGATGATCGTCGGCGGGGTGCTCTACAGCGTCGGCGGCGTGGTGTACGGGCTCAAGCGGCCCAACCCCTCACCGCGCTGGTTCGGCTTCCACGAGGTGTTCCACGCCTTCACCCTCGGAGCCTTCATCGTGCAGTACGTCGGGGTCTCACTGGTGGCGTACAGCGCGACCCGCTGAGCCCGGCGCCCCACGACGGGCGGTCGGCCGGTCCAGTGACCGGGCGGCCGCCCGTTCCGCTGTCCACTCCGGGCCCGGCCGGCCCGGCCGGCGGTCCCCGCGCTCGTGCGCCGCGCCGTCGTGCCCCGGGCGCTCGTACGCCGGGCGCTCGTACGCCGGGCGCTCCCGCGCGGCGCGCTCGCGGGCCGCGCGGTCGTGACCCGGAAGCTCGGCGGCCGAGTGGTCGTGGCCCGCGAGCCCGGGGGCGGAGTGGCCGTGACCCGGAAGCCCGGGGACCGAGTGGTCGTGGCCCGCGAGCCCGGGGGCCCGTCGTTCCGGCGCCGGGAACCCGCGCACCGGGTACTCGCGGCCGGGGTGCTCGCGGATCAGCTGCTCACGCGCCCCGTACGGACGGGAGCCGGCCTGCCGCGCGTCCAGCGCCTCGCGCGCCCGGCGGCAGCGCTCGCAGTGCGCCGGGTCCGGCCGGCCGTGCCCCGGGCGGTGCCGGCGCGCCGGACGGCGCTCGCGCGGCCCGGCCTGCTGGTGCAGCTGCTGCCAGCGCCGGCCGACGTACACCATCAGCAGCAGCACCTCGACCCCGGCGACCCCCAGCACCAGGACGGCACCGTTGATCAGGTAGGCCGCGACCACGGCCAGCGCGGCCACCACCACCACCGCCGCACCCCAGATCTGGGCGCTCGACTCCCTGCCGGCCATTCGACTCCCCTTCCTGCGCCGGGCACGTGGTCGGCTCCTGCCGCCCCACCCCTTCTCGCTCTCGGCACGCTTCGGCCAGCACTGACCGATTGCCACATCCTATCTACCGTCAGTCACCCGATGCCGCCCCGGGGCGGCGAACGCCAGATCAACGTTGCGTCAATTCCTTGTGCGGAAAGCACACTTCCAGGACACGTCACGGTGGGTCACGACTACGCGCGGTGGCGCGCGACATTGACGGCCGCCCCCTTTTGGAAGTTACTGTCATTTGACAGTCACTTCCCCGAAGGCTCCGGAGGCCGCCGTGACCCCTCCCGCCGTACCCGCCCCGCCCGCTCCGCCCGGCCCCGATCCGCGGCGCTGGCTGGCGCTGGTCGCCGTCGCGCTGAGCGTCCTGGTCATCAGCTTCGACATGACGATCCTCAACGTGGCCCTGCCGACCCTGGCCTCCCAGCTGCGGGCCACCACCGGACAGCAGCAGTGGATCGTCGACTCCTACACGGTGGTCTTCGCCGCCGCGATGCTCCCGGCCGGCCTGCTCGGGGACCGCTTCGGCCGCCGCCGCACCCTCACCACCGGCCTCGCCCTGTTCGGCCTCGCCTCCGCGGTCGGCATGCTCGCCGACAGCCCCGGCACCCTGGTCGCCGCCCGTGCGGCGATGGGTCTGGCCGGCGCCCTGGTGATGCCGATGTCCCTGGCGGTGATCCCCGGTCTGTTCCCGGCCGGCGAGCAGCGCCGCGCCACCGCGATCCTCTCCGCCGCGCTCGCCGCCGGGACCCCGCTCGGCCCGCTGATCGGCGGCTTCCTGCTGCAGCACTTCTGGTGGGGCGCGATCTTCGTGATCAACGTCCCGCTGACGGTGACCGGCATCGTCGCCTGCGTCCTGCTGCTGCCGGAGACCCGCAACCCCGCCGCACCCCGGATCGACGTGCTCGCCACCGTCCTCGGCGCGGGCGGTCTGGCCGCACTGACCTACGGCATCATCGAGGGCCCCGAACGCGGCTGGGCCGACCCGCTGGTGATCGGCATGATCGGCGGCTCACTGGTCGCCCTCACCGTCCTGGTGCTGCGCAGCCGCCACCAGCACGCCCCGATGCTCGACCTCACCCTGCTCGCGGACCCGACCTTCCGCTGGGCCGCGGGGGCCGCGACGCTGGTCTCCCTGGTGCTCTTCGGCGCCTTCTTCGTCCTGCCGCTGTACTTCCAGAGCGTGCTGGGCGCGGACGCCTTCGGCACCGGTCTGCGGCTGATGCCGATGATGGTCGGGCTGATGGTGGCCGCCAAGCTCAGCGAGGGGCTGGTCGCCCGGATCGGCCCCCGGGCGGTGATCGCCCTCGGGCTCACCTCGCTGGCCGCCGCCCTGCTGCTCGGCAGCCGCACCTCCGTCGTGGACGGCTACGGCCTGGCGGCCGTCTGGCTCACCCTGCTCGGCCTGGGCATGGGCCTCTCGCTGATCACCGCCCAGGCCTCCGCCCTGCTTACCCTGCCGCCGGCCCGGGCCGGGGTCGGCTCCGGTCTGATGCAGACGCTGCGCCAGGTCGGCGGCGCGATCGGGGTCGCCGTCTTCGGCAGCATGCTGGCCGGCTCCTACCGCGGTGCGCTGGACACCGCCGCGCTCCCGGCCGAGGCCGCGCACCGGGCCGGGCAGTCGGTGGTCGCCGCCGACGCGGTGGCCGCGGCCTCCGGGGACGGCGCCCTGACCGTCTCCGCCCACGCCGCCTACGTGCACGGGATGACGCTCGTCCTGCTCGTCTCCGGGGTGATCGCCCTGCTCTCGGCGGTGCTGGTCGCCCTGCGGATGCCGACCGCCGAACGGCGCCCGGGCACCGGCGCCGGTCCCGCCCCGGAGACCACCGCCGTGCCCGCCGCCGATCACGGATAATCGAAGGTATGAGCGCAACGCAGCCGACCACGGCGCCCCCGGCAGACCCGGCCCGCTCGGTCCGGGCGATGCTGGAGGCGCCGCTGCCGCTGCGCGAACGGAAGAAGCTGAGGACCCGCCGGACGATCCGCCGCGAGGCGTACCGGCTGATGGCCGCGCAGGGCTACGAGAACACCACCGTGGAGCAGATCGCGGCGGCGGCCGAGGTCTCGCAGTCCACCTTCTTCCGGTACTTCGCCACCAAGGAGGACCTCGTCCTCACCGACGAGTACGACCCGGCGATCGTCAGCGCGCTGCTCGCCCGCCCCGCTGACGAACCGTTTCTCCGCTCCTGCCGCGAGGCCATCGTCGGCCTGATCCGCGCACTGGTCCAGGACGAACGCGACGAGCTGCTCACCCGCCTGCGGCTGATCCACGACGTCCCCGCGCTGCGCGCCAGGATGCGCGAGAACGCCAACGACCCGCAGCGCCTCTACCTCGCCGTCCTGACCCGGCGCCGGGGCGTCGAGGAGCCGACCTTCGAGATGCGGGTCACCGCGGCCGCCCTGGGGGCGGCGACCGGCGAGACCGTCCTGCGGTGGGCCGAGAGCAACGGCGAGCTGGACATCGCCGACCTGGTCGACCACACCTTCGCCGTGCTGGAGCGCGGCTTCACCGATCTCTAGGGCCGCACCGGCGTAGCCGCGGCGGGGCCCGGCCGCCGAGCCGGACCCCGCCGCTCACCCGCTGGACGCGCTGTCCGACGGACTCGTCGTCCGGCGGACCCGCCATCCGACGGACCCGCCATCCGGTGGACCCGCTACCCGATGGACGCGCTAGCCGCGCCGGGCGCCCGCCCGTCGCCGCAGGGCGAGGCCCGCGCCCACCAGCGCCGTGGCGCCCAGGGCCGCCGCCGCCGTGACGGCCGGCAGCGTGCCGCCGTCCGCCGCGGCCGCCCCCTGCCCGGTGGCGTCCGGCTGGTAGCCGCCGCCCTTGCCGGCCCGGTCGTACGCCGAGCCGGGCAGCTTGTCCCCGTACCGCTGGTGGACCAGCCGCTGGTAGGCCGCCAGGCTCACCCCGGACCCGCCCACCGAACGCCGCGCCTCGTCGTCCAGCGGCAGCACCCGGCCGTCCCGCAGCACGTACCAGGCGTTGAGCTGCGGTTCGCGGAACGCCGTCCCGCCACCGCCGGCCGCCGCCCGCGCCGCGTAGTCGGTCTCGTCGCCGCCCGAGGCGATGTTGACCACCCGCCAGCCGTCGCCCTGTTTGACCGTCCAGACCGAGGCCACCTGGCCGTCCGCCGAGACGGCCTTGCTGGCGGTGTACTCGGCCGTCGCGACCGGTGCGCCCGCGGCGCCGGCCACGAAGCCGGCGTCCAGGGTGTAGACCGGCACGGTGTCGCCCGAGAGGCTCGGCGCGGCCGCGCTCGCCGCCCGCGCCTCCTCGGCCGCGCCGATGGTGAGCTGCTGGGTCGGCGGGACGCCCTTGCGGGCGAAGAAGTGGCCCAACCGGTCCAGGACGGCCGGGTCCTGGACCGCGCCCCGGGCCTGCGCGAGGTCGGCGGCGGTGACCGGGGCGGGGGCGCCCGAGGGGCTGTCCGCGGCGGTGTCCGCCTGGGCGGCCGGGGTGACGGCCAGACCGAGACCGGCGGCGAGCAGGACGGCGACGGCCGCGTTACGGATGCTGGTCATGGCCGCCCTCACGCGCCGATCCGGTACAGGGAGTGGGTCCAGGAGAACGTGCCGTTGGACACGTAGTAGGTGAAGTCCGCCCAGTTGTAGCGGGTGTTGGAGGGCCACGGGTCGCCCCAGTACACCCAGTTGCTGCCGGTGTCGTAGCCGTAGACCACGTGCATGTGGCCACCGCCGGAGCTCCACTGGATCCGGGTCTCGATCGGCCGGTTGGCGTTCACCTCGGTCTGCACCGTGCTGTAGCGCAGGTACCC
The DNA here is from genome assembly GCF_040298365.1 of Kitasatospora sp. NPDC001603. Lineage (NCBI taxonomy): Bacteria > Bacillati > Actinomycetota > Actinomycetes > Kitasatosporales > Streptomycetaceae > Kitasatospora > Kitasatospora sp. NPDC001603. The sequence continues at coordinate 64,113 of NZ_JBEPAA010000012.1, read as the reverse complement.
GGTGACGTACGAGCCGGGGTTGATGCCGACCCGGCTGAGACCGTTCTGCACGTCGCCCAGCGTGGCCTGGCTGTTGGGGCAGCTGGAGTTGGACGAGCGGCCGAACGCGGCGTTGCAGAACTGGTTCTGGCTGTAGTCGTACCCGAACCAGGTGGCGATGGTGTTGCCGCTCGCCGCCCAGCACCAGTTGGTCTGCTGTTGCTGCTGCATGGTGATGTTGAGCTTCTTGAACGTGCCGGCCAGATCGGCCGTACTGCCCGGCGCCGCGGCCGGACGAACCTGGGCGGACGCGCCGGTGGGGGCCGGCGCGGCCGAGGCGGGGCTGGTCGCCGCGACGCTGAGCGCCGGGCCGAGCACGCCCAGCGCGAGCGCCGCGACGGCGCGGCGCGGACGTATCCGTGGAACTGGCATGGGGGAGTTTCTCCTTGCACGACAGAGGAGTGGGGGTTCCGTCTGGGTGCGGTCCGGATCGCGCCACCGAGCATCGCCCCGTTGACAGAAGCAGGTCAACGGCCTTCACAGCACGCGGAACGCGGTGTGAACGGCCCGGCCCAGGTGTGAACGCCGCCCCGGAAACGCCCGCGCGGCAGGCCCGGACCGGTGACAAACGGCCTTCCACATGTGAATATTCACGACCAGCCGGTGTCCGCCCTGCCCGCCCACCGAGGAGGCCGCCATGCCGCGGAGCGACCAGGCCGACCTCGCCACCGCGCTGCGCACCGGCCCGTTCCACGTGGCCCTGCGCACCGCCATCGCCGCCCGGGGCCTCGCCCTGCACCGGATCCGCCGGCACCTCGCCCTGCGCGGCATCGACATCGGGGTCACCAGCCTCAGCTACTGGCAGCAGGGCCGCCGCCGGCCCGACCGGCCCGAATCGCTGCGCGCGGTCCGGGCGCTGGAGGAGGTGCTGGAACTCCCCGAGCACTCCCTCACCCGGCTGCTCGGCCCCCGCCGGGCCACCCCCGCCGAGCAGGCCGGCCCGCCCGTGCGCCCCTACCGGGACCTCATCTCCCCGGCCGCCGCCGTCGACGACCTGCTCGCCGAGCTCTCCGGCCCGCGCGACACCGGGCTGCACACCATCACCCACATCGAGCGGATCCGGATCGGCGCCGACCGCCAACTGCTGCGCCGCGACTCCCAGCACGCGCTGCGCGCCCACCGCGAAGGCATCGACCGCTACCTGGCCATCTACCAGGGGGACCCGGGCTGCGACATCGCCCGGGTCGGCGTGCGCGCCGAGGAGAACTGCCGCCCCGGCCGGATCCGCCGCGACCAGGCCCATCACCTGCTGGTCGCCGAGCTCCTCCTCGACCGCCGCCTCCGGGCCGGCGACACCCACCTGCTGGGCTACGGCTTCGACGCCAGCCCGTCACCCACGCCCGGCTGCGAGTACGTCCGCGGCTTCAACTCCGGCGCCGGCCAGTACGTCCTCCAGGTCACCTTCCACCCCGCCGCCCTGCCCGTCCGCTGCCACCGCTTCGCCCTCCGCTCCCCCGGCGAGAAGCCCTACGAGACGGAGGAGTTGACCCTCGACGGCCACCACTGCGTGCACCTGGTGGCGACGGCTCTCCAGCCCTGCCTGCTCGGCGTCCGGTGGGACTGGGAGTAGCCCGCCCCCGCGCCGTGGACGGGCCGCCCGCCGGTCACGCCCGGACGCCGAGTCGTTCGGCCAGCACCGCCGGGTCGGTGGTCGGGGCGTCGCAGGCGAAGTGCCGGCAGATGTACGCGGCGGGTGCGCCGCCCACCAGCGGCCGGTCCGCCAGCAGCGGCACCTCGTCGGCGTCCGGCGCGCCGACCGCGACCACCGCGCCGGGCGCGGTGCCCAGCAGCGCCGCCCGGTGCAGCGCGGCCGTCGCCGGATCCCCGGCCGGGCCGACCACGGCCACCTCGCGCGGGCCGTCCACCAGCGCCTCGGCCACCGCCAGGCCCCAGCCGATGAACCGGGGCGCCCGGCCGGCCAGTGCCCCGACGATGCCGAGCGCCCGCTCGGCGGCCGTGCGGTGGCGCGCCGACCCGGTGTAGGCGGCGTAGGTCAGCAGCGCGCCGGCCGCGGCCGTCCAGCCGGACGGGGTGGCGTTGTCCGTCGGGTCCTGGGGCCGCCGGATCAGCTCCTCGGCGTCGTCGGCGGTGTCGTACAGCGCGCCGGACGCCTCGTCGGCGAAGTGCTTGAGCACGGTGTCCAGCAGCCCGCCGGCCAGCTCCAGCCACTCGGCCTCACCGGTGACGGCGTACAGCGCGAGGAAGCCCTCGGCGGTGTCCGCGTAGTCCTCCAGGACGCCCGCGTGGGCACCGGCCCGGCCGTCCCGGGAGGTGCGCAGCAGCCGGCCGTCCGGCGTGAGGTGGACCGCCAGCAGCAGGTCGGCGGCGCGTTCGGCGGCCTCGACCAGGTCGGGCCGCTCCAGCAGCGCGCCGGTCTCGGCGAGCGCGGCGACGGCCAGCCCGTTCCAGGCGGCGACCACCTTGTCGTCCCGGGCGGGCGCCGGCCGCTCGGCCCGCGCCGCGAAGAGCCTCGCCCGGATCCGCTCGGCCGCCTCGGCGTCCGGCGGGTCGGCCGGCAGCTGCAGCACCGAGGAGCCGTGCTCGAACGTCCCCGTCGCGGTCACCTCGTAGAGCTCCGCCGCGAGGGCCGCGTCCGCCTCCCCCAGCACCTCGGCGAGCTGCCCCGGCGTCCAGGCGTAGTACGCGCCCTCGACCGAGGCGCCGCTCCCGTCCAGGCTGTCGGCGTCCAGCGCCGAGGCGAACGCCCCTTCGGGGGTGCGCAGTTCACGCAGCAGGAAGTCGGCCGTGGAGAGCGCCACCCGGCGGGCGAGCGGGGAGCCGGTGGCCCGCCACAGGTGCAGGTACGCGCGGAGCAGCAGCGCGTTGTCGTACAGCATCTTCTCGAAGTGCGGGACGACCCAGTCGGCGTCCACCGCGTACCGGGCGAAGCCGCCGCCGAGCTGGTCGTGGATGCCGCCGCGGGCCATCGCCGCGGCGGTCCGGACGGCCATCTCCAGCGCGGCCGCCGAGCCGGTCCGGGCGTGGTGGCGCAGCAGGAACTCGATCACCATGGCCGGCGGGAACTTGGGCGCCCCGCCGAAGCCGCCGCGCCGGGCGTCGAAGTCCCGGCCGAGCGCGACCAGCGCCTCGTGCAGCTCGGCCTCCCCCGGCGGCCGGTGGACCCCGCTGCCGACCCCGTACACCGAGGCCCGCTCGGCCAGGTCGGCCCGGATCCGGGCGGCGACCTCGCCGACCTCCTCGCGCCGGTCCCGCCAGGCCGCGTCGACGCCCTCCAGGACCTGCCGGAAGGACGGCATCCCGTGCCGAGGCTCCGGCGGGAAGTACGTCCCGAAGTAGAACGGGTCCTTGTCGGGCGTGAGGAAGACCGTCATCGGCCAGCCGCCCTGCCCGGTGGCCGCCTGCACCGCCTCCATGTAGACCGCGTCGACGTCCGGCCGCTCCTCGCGGTCGACCTTCACCGCGACGAACCGCTCGTTGGCGTACGCGGCCAGCGCCTCGTCCTCGAAGGATTCGTGGGCCATCACGTGGCACCAGTGGCAGGCCGCGTACCCGACCGACAGCAGCACCGGCACGCCGCGCCGCTCCGCCTCCGCGAACGCCTCGGGGCCCCAGGGCCACCAGTCGACCGGGTTGTCAGCGTGCTGCAGCAGATAGGGCGAGGTCGCGCCGGCGAGACGATTCACGCCGCCACCCTACTCATGGCAGGCAACGGGACAGCTGTCGAAACGGCGGCCCGGTGCGCCCGAGTGCGGGCGGTGCGGTCCGGCGGTGGTCGCCGTCCTGGTCGCGAGGGCCCGGGAAACGGGGGCAGCCCGGGGACGGCTGCTCGAGGTCCGGTTCGCTGCCGCAGCTGATCCGGCGTGGAACCGTCGGGGGTCGCCCCGTCGATCCGGGGCGGGAGGCGGCGTTGAACCGGCTCGCCGCCCCGGGCCGTTGAGTCGAGGCGGACGGCGGGGGCGATGCGGGTGACAGGAGGCAATGGCGTGACGGGCGACCACACGGTCATCGAGCGGGTGCGGCGGCTGGAACGGGAGGCGGACTGGGACCTCGCCCCGGTGTACGGGCCCGTCTCGCCGCCACAGGAGCCCGAGCGGCCCCGGCACCGGCCGCCGGACACCACCGGCACGGCGGCTGTGCTCCCGCAGGGCGCTCCCCCGGCCGCCCCGCCCGGGCCGGCGGCACAGCTCCCAGAAGCCGTGTCGGCGGTCGCCGCGCCCGTCGCCCGGCGGGGCCTGCGCGGGATCGGCCTCGGTACCGGACTCGGCCTGGGCCGGGTCGATCGGGAACGGCTGGAGGCTGTCGTCCGCACGCCGCTGCACCGCTCCTACCGGATCGCGGTCGTCGGCCTCAAGGGCGGTGTGGGCAAGACCTCCGTGACGCTGGCGCTCGGCTCCGTGCTCGCCGAGACGCGGTCCGACAAGGTGATCGCCGTCGACGCCAATCCGGATACCGGCACCCTGAGCGGGCGGGTCCGCCGGGAGACCACGGCCACCGTCCAGGACCTGCTGGTCGCCGCTCCCTCGATCACCGGCTACATGGACATCCGCCGCTTCACCTCGCTGACCCCCAGCGGTCTGGAGGTGCTGGGCAACGACCCGGACCCGGCGGTCGCCACCGCCTTCGGCGGCGAGGACTACCAGCGGCTGGTCGACCTGCTCGCCCGCCAGTACCCGATCGTCCTCAGTGACTGCGGTACCGGCTTGCTGCACGGCGCCACGCGCGCCGTGCTCGACCTCGCCGACCAGTTGGTCATCGCCGCCACCGCCAGCCTCGACGGCGCGAGCGGCGCCGACGCCACCCTGGAGTGGCTGCACGCGAACGGTTACGGGCCGCTGGCGCGGCGCAGCGTGACCGTGGTCTCCGGCGTCCGCGGCACGGGCCGGGTGGTGAAGGCGGAGAACCTGGTGGCGCATTTCGAGAGCCTCTGCCGGGCCGCCGTCGTCCTGCCCTTCGACGAGCACCTGGCCCTCGGCGGGACGTTCGAGCCCGCGAAGCTCCGCCACCGGACCCGCCGCGCCCACCTCGAACTCGCCGCCGCGGTCGCCGAGGGGATGAGCCACCCAGGCGCCGCCGTTCCCGCCGGCTAGGGCCTGGGAGGGCCCGTCAGGCCTGCCAGCGCCCGGGGCGCCAGGCGCGGCGGCGGCCGGCCGCGCAGACCAGTGCGGTGCCGGTGACCAGGGCGACGCCGGCGAGGACGGCACCCGCCGTCACCACCGCCTGGTGCCCGGCGGTGTCCGGCGGCGGCGGCCGGAGTGCGGCTACGGTCGGGGCCGGGCGGGGCGACGGCGGGACGGCGGCCGGCGCCGGGGCGCCGACGGCGGCCGCCGGGTCGACCGTGCCGTAGCCCACGCGGGGGTCCGGCAGGGCGGTGCCCGGGTGGTAGGCGGTGGACGTCAGACGGTCCTTCAGCCCGGCCGGCCCGAGGTCGGGCCGGTAGCCGAGGACCAGAGCGGCGGTGCCGGCCACCACGGCGGCGGCGAAGCTGGGCCCCGAGCCGGTGAAGTAGCCCTTGCCGCCGGGCCCGACGCTCATCATGGCGTCCCCCGGAGCCACCAGGTCGATCCGCCCGGCCCCGCCGCCCGGGGCGCCGGAACCGCCGGAGGTGCCCGAGCCGACGCCGCCCGACCCGCCGGAGTCCGTACCGCCGCCGTTCGGGGCGCCGTTCGGGGCCAGGTCGGACACCGTCAGGACCTCCGCGGGGGCCGGGGCGGATCCGGACCCGGACCCGCTGCCCTGGTCGGGCCCGGCCGGGGCGACCACCAGAGCCCCCTTGCCACCTGCGTAGCGGACCGCGCCGGCGAGGTCCTCGTCGCCCGCCGCGACGGGCAGGGCCAGCGCGATCACCCGGGCGCCGCCGTCGGCCGCGTCGCGGATCCCCTTGGCCAGCAGGGCGGCGGTGGTGTTCCCGGCGTCATCGGTCACGGCCACGGCCAGGACGCGCGCCTCGGGGGCGATGCCCGCGAAGCCGACGCCGTCGCGCCGGCCGGCCGCGATCAGTCCGGCGAGGAACGTGCCGTGGCCGACGCAGTCGCGGGTGGAGGCGCCGTCGCCGTACTCGCGCGGCCCCGGCACCAGGCGCCCGCCCAGGACGCCGGAGGCCGGGTCCACTCCGGAGCCGACGACGGCGACGGTCACCCCGGCGCCGCGGCCGAGCTGCCAGGCGGTCTCGGGACGCAGGAAGGCCTGCGCCCACGGCATCCGGTCGGTGTCCTTGTCGGAGGGCTTCACGCAGCCGTCCGCGCGGCCCGCGCTCCGGCTCTGCCCGATCACGGGCAGCGACCCCGGCTCGGCGCCGCCGGAGGAGGGCTGTCCCGGACGGGCCGTACCCGCCGCGGCGGGCGTCCCGGGGACCGGGGCGCCGGGGAGCGGGGCGCCGGGTGCGGCGCCGGCCGGGCCGGCCTGCGCCAGCAGGATGCCGAGGCACACCACGGCGCACACCGCCGGACCGGCCCCCGTCCGCCGCACCCCCGCAGCCGGTCGGATCCGCGCGGCGCGGCGCGCACGGGAGCGAGCGCCGGTCATACAGCCCTCGCCCGCGCCGGTACGGGGATGTCCTGCGGCAGCAGCAGGCTCAGCTCCGAGACGTCGCCGATGTCGAGCCGGGCCAGGCGCCCGGCCTGCCGGGTCACCATCGCCTCCAGCGTCTGCCGGGCGAAGCGGCCGTTGCCGAAGTTGCGGTCGCGCGGGACGGTCTCGCACAGCTGCGCCAGGGCGGCGAGGGTCTCGGGCGCGCAGACGTAGCCGGCCTGCTCGGCCTGCAGCCGGACGATGGTGACGAGTTCGTCCGCGCTGTAGTGGTCGAAGGCGATCTGCTGGGAGAAGCGGGAGGCCAGGCCGGGGTTGGAGGCGAGGAAGCCCTCCATCTCCTCCTGGTAGCCGGCCACGATCACCACGACCTCGTCGCGGTGGTCCTCCATCAGCTTCATCAGGGTGTCCACCGCCTCCTGGCCGAAGTCCCCGCCGGCCCCGTTGCGGGGCGTCAGGGTGTAGGCCTCGTCGATGAACAGCACGCCGCCGCGCGCGCGTTCGAAGGCGTCGCGGGTGAGCTGGGCGGTGTGGCCGATGTAGCGGCCGACGAGGTCGGCGCGGGCGGTCTCGATCAGCTGACCGCCGGGCAGCACGCCGAGTTCGGCGAGGAGCTCGCCGTACAGGCGGGCGACGGTGGTCTTGCCGGTACCGGGCGGCCCGGCGAAGACCAGGTGGTGGCTGATCTTCGCGGTGGGCAGGCCGGCCTCCTCCCGGCGGCGCACCTGGGTGATGAGGTTGACCAGGTTCTCGACCTGCTCCTTGGCGGCGGCCAGGCCGACCATCGAGCGCAGCTGTTCCAGCAGTTCGGTGCCCTTGCCGCCGTCGGCGCCCGCCGCGCCGGCCTCCGCCCGGGCCGCGGCGGCGGCCTCCGCGCCGAGGTCCTCGGGCAGCAGCAGCGGCAGGTCCGCGTCGGTGACTTCGGCGAGCTCGGCCAGCCGGGACGCCTGACGGTCCACCATCTCCTCGAACACCTTGCGGGCGGCGCGGCCGTTGCCGAAGTCGGCGCCCTTGGGCATCCGCGTGAAGTGCGTCCCGAGCGCGTCCACGGTGACGGGGTCGAGTTCGTAGCCGTGCGCGGTGGCGGACCGCTCGACGATGGTGACCAGTTCCTCGGGCGAGTAGTTGCGGAAGTCCACGGTCCGGCTGAAACGGGAAGCCAGGCCCGGGTTGGAGGCGAGGAAGTCGCGCATCTCGTCCGAGTACCCGGCGACGATCACCACCACGTCGTCGCGGTGGTCCTCCATCAGCTTGACCAGGGTGTCGATCGCCTCCCGGCCGAAGTCCGGTCCGGTGCCGCCGGAGCCGGCGGACAGCGTGTACGCCTCGTCGACGAACAGCACGCCGCCGAGCGCGGACTGGAAGACCTCGGTGGTCTTGATCGCCGTACCGCCGATGATCGAGGCGACCAGGTCGGCGCGGGCCACCTCGACCAGGTGGCCGCTGGGCAGCACGCCGAGCTCGGCGAGGATGGCGCCGTAGAGACGGGCGACGGTGGTCTTGCCGGTGCCGGGCGGCCCGGCGAAGACCAGGTGGCGGCCCATCGGCAGGGCCGGCATGCCGGCCTGTTCCCGGCGCCGGGCCAGCTTGTTGAGGTTGACCAGGGTGGCCACCTGGTCCTTGACGCCCTCCAGGCCGACCAGCGCCTGCAGCGCGGCCTGCGGTCCCTCCGGCTCGGGCGGCGGCGGGGCGGCGGCCGAGTGCCGCGCCGGGTCGGTGGCGTCGTCGCGGTCCCCGGCGCCGGTGCCGTCCTGCGCGCCGGCCGACCGGACCGCCGCGGGGCCGTCCTCGGCGCCGGCGCTCGCGCTGCCGTGGCTGTCGGCGCGGCCGTTGTCCCGGCTGGTGAGGTCCTGTACCGCCAGCCGGCTGCCGGCCCTGGTCTGGCGCAGCCCCGAGCCGCGGTTGCCGGCGACGGTGCACCCGGTGACCCGGACCGGTTCCTCGGAGTCCACCCGCAGGCCGTCGCCGGCGTTGTCGGTCAGTTCGCAGCCGTTCAGCGCGGCCCGGCTGCCCGCCGCCATCAGCACGCCGTGGCCGCGGTTGCCGTGCACCCGGGCGCGGACCATGGTGAGTTCGCCGCCGTCCTCGACCAGCACGCCGTCGCCGGTCCATTCGGCGATGTCGCAGTCGCGCAGGGAGGCGACGCCGCCGGGGCCGACCTCGACCCCGGCCACCGCGGCGGCCCTGCCGGGGCCGGCGGCCGGGGCGCCGCCGCGCACCGTGGAGCCGCCGACCTGGGTGTTGCCGCCGTCGGCGACCCGCAGTGCGGCCCGCCCGGTGGCGGACAGCACGCACGACTCCAGCCGTCCGCGTCCTTCCCGGCACACCTCGACGCCGTGGCCGCGCACCTCCGCGATGTCCAGGCGGCGCAGCAGCGGGTTGGCGCCGTCGCGGACGCTCACCCCGGCCCCGGCCGCGCCGCGCACCTCCAGCCGGTCGAACTCGGCGGCGCTCTCGCCGGTCAGCTCCACTCCCGCCCCGGCGCTGTCGGCGACCGCGGTGCGGGTCAGCGCGGGGCTGGAGGACTCGTCCACCAGGATCCCGGCCAGCTCCGAGCCGGCCACCTCGCACTCCTCGAAGCGGCCGCGGGAGCGGCCGGTGACGTGGATGCCGTGGCCCTTGGTGCGCACCGTGCGGCAGCGCCGCAGCAGCGGGTCGGTGCCGCCGGCCAGCACCACGCCGTGACCGCGGGTGGAGCTGACGGTGCAGTCCTCCAGCACCACCTGGGCGGCGGAGCTGACGTAGACGCCGATCGAGGTGTCCAGGACGGTGGTGCGCAGCACCCGGGTGGAGCTGTTCTCCTCCAGGGCTATGCCGGGCTTGTCGGTGGCGGAGATCTCGCAGTCCTCGATCGAGCCGCGGCCCTCGCCGTTGACGCACACGCCGTTGCCGCGGGCGTCGCGCATGACGCAGCCGCGGACGACGGGGTTGGCGCGTTCGCCGATCACCACGGCGGAGCTGCCGAGGTGTTCGATCACGCAGTCCTCGATGACGCTGGTGCCGGTCGAGGTCTCGACGATGCCGGCCCCGGCGGGGTTGACGACGCGGCAGCCGCGCATCGCCAGCGAGCCCTGCTGGCGGGCCAGCACGGCCGTCCAGGAGTTGCCCGCCACCTCGCAGTCCTGGAGGGCGGCCTGGCCGCGCGGGACGTCGACGGTGGGCAGTTCCTCGTCCTGGCCCTGGAGGACCAGGCCGGTGAGCTGGACGGCCTCCGCCACCACCTGCACCACCGCGCCGCGCCGGGGTGAGATGCGCACGCTGCCGCGGGCCTCCTCGGCGGTGATGGTCACCATCTTGGTGATCACCAGGTTCTCCTCGTAACGGCCCGGGCGGACGCTGATGACCGCTCCGCTGCGGGCCGCCTCCAGGGCGGCGCCGATCGTGCGGTAACCGCCGCCGCTCGGCTCCGCGCAGACCGTCAGCACATGGCGGCTCATCGGGCGTTCTCCTCCGTCGTTCGTGGGGCGGTGACGCTGGTCGGGCGGTGGTGCGGGCGGCGGTCGATGGGCCGCCGGTGGTGCGGGCCGCGGGTCAGCCGGTGCAGTTGGCCCGGACGGCGGAGGCGGCGTGGTGGGCGTAGGTCTGGGTGCCGCCCTTCCAGTCGTTGCCGCGGCTGTGCAGCACCACGGCGATCCTTCCGCCGCTGAGCGGAAACGTGCCCGCGGAGACCCACTGGCCCCGGTGGGCGACCTGGTTCACCTCGAAGGACCTGTCCTGCACGGTGTAGTAGGTCGGGGCGCCGCCGACCGCCTTGATGTCCCCGTCGGGCACGAAGACCGACAGGTTGCAGGTGCCGGTGGTGACCGGGCCGGTGGTGAAGGTCCACACCACCGAGTTGCTCTTGTCGTCGTTCGCGTCGCCGGACATCGGCACCGAGCTGAAGCCACCGCCGCAGCCGTCGCCGGTGTAGCCGCCGGAGTTGCGACGCCAGCCTTCCTGGCCCTTGTCGTACCAGCCGTTCAGCTGCATGGAGGTGGACCCGCCGCAGCCGGGGCCCGCGACGGCGTAGTAGGTCGGCGGTGGGGGCGGGGGCGGCGGGGCCGCCTGCTGGGTGGGCTTGGCCGGGGGCACGGCGGGCTGCTCGGCGGCGGGCGGCTGGGGTTGCGGCGTGCCGGCGGCCTGTCCGGTGGTCTGGGCGGTGCTCTGTCCGGCGCCCTGGGCGGGTGCGGGCGCGCTCGCCGCGGTGCCGGTGGCGGGACGACCGGTGGGTCGTGCGCTCGGGCCCGGGTCGGGTGCCTGGACGGCGTCGGGCAGGGCGGCGGCCCCGGCGGCGGCGGGGACCACGCCGTCTCCGGGTGCCGGGCCGTCGGCCGGCGGGCCGGGCTGCGGGGGCTGGTCGCCGGGCGGGTTGCCGGGCGGGTTTCCGGGCGCGTCGGGGCCCGGCACGTAGCCGTCGCCGCCGCCGTCCGGCTGGGAGTACCCGGCGGGCGGCGGGCCGTCGGCGCCGGGGGTGTGGGGGCCGTCCCCGCCGAACCCGGAGAGGGCCAGCGGCACCCCGACCAGCACGAGGCCGGCGATCACCGCGGCGGCCACCATCGACTTGGGGAGGCGGCGTTGGCCGCCCTCCTCCTCGGCCGCTCCCGCCGGTGCGGGCACGGCACTCACCCCGGCGCGGGACTGCCCGGGCGCCGCGGCGCCGCTCTCCCCGACCGGGGGCACCGCCCCAGCGGCGCCCACGGCGGCGGGCGCCCGCCGCGCGGGCCCGGCCGCGGCCTCCGCCGGCTGCCCGGCCTCCTCGGCCGGCTCGGGCACCGCCCATGCCACGGCGGGCAGTTGGACGCCCCCGCCCGACGGCTGACTCTCACGTCCGTTGCGCACCTTGCCCACCCGGGCCTCCTGGCTCTCGACAACGACACCCGACAGGGACGGCCCGTCCCGGCCTCAGTGGCCGCCCGACACAGCCGTCCCCTAGGAACTCACGGACGGCGGGGCACGCGGGGTTCAGTCGGTGTCCGGGCGCCAGGCCGGCTCGGCCGGCTGCGGCGGGTGGAGGACGAAGTCGGCCGCCCGCTCCAGGGTCGCCGCGTCCGGCTGGGGCCGTGCGTCGCCCCGCTCGCGCAGGTGCGCCAGCAGCCCGGGTTCGGGAGCGATGTCGTACTCCTCCAGGTAGTAGGTGACGGTGTCGGTCCAGATCCACTCGCCGTCGGTGCGGTAGTTCAGCGGGACGGCGCCCTGCCGGGAGGTGTCGAAGATGTCGTCCATGAGCATCGGCGTCATCAGCACCTCCGCGCCGGCCCGCAGGTACCCGGCCAGCGCGGCCCGCTCCGTCGCGTCCTCGACCACCGCGCGGTCCGAGAACCCCGGCCCGGTCACCGGGTCGACCATGTCGAACACCGCCGCCAGCCGGAACTCCCCGACGTCCTCGTGCTCCTGCTGCTGATCCAATGTCCTGCTCCCTCGCTTGTCGGCCCCGCCCTCCGGGTGCCCCCACCCGGGGCAACGGCGCCCGGAGCGGGCGGTGTTCACCGGGTGGGGCGCGGAGCCGGTCAGCTGCTGCCCTTGATGGCCGGCCGCGGGTTGCGCTTGAACCAGAGCGGGAGGGCGGCTCGCAGTTCGGGGGTGAGCTTCCACGCCAGAAAGCCGCTCTTCATGTGCTTGTCGAGTTGCGTGACGAAGTCGTCCTCCGTACCGGTGTAGTCCTCGACGAACTTCATCACCCTCTCCGCCGATTTCGGCCTGACCGCTCCGTCGATCACGTTCAGGGCCTCGGCCTCCGCCGCCCGCCGTGCCGCGGCCGCCTCCTCGGCCGCCCTGTCCGCGAGCCTCTCGTTCCAGGCGGCCTCGCCGTCCTTCGAGGGGAAGTACTTGAAGGCGATGTCCTTCCCCTTGGGCAGGTACGCGCTGGTGGAGTTGAGCCTGGACGTCTGCTTCCAGCCGTACTCGATGGTGCCCGGTACCTCCTTACCGTCCCTCGTGTACGTGCGCTCCTGGTCCGAGGACGTCGACTTCTGCTTGGCGGCGATCGTGTACCCCACGTAGGTGCTGACCTTCGGGAACGCCTCCCGGAAGTCCTTGACGACCTCCTTGCAGCTCGCGCACGTGCCTCGGGAGGAGAGCACGGTGAGCACGCCCTCGGGCTGGGAAAGCGCTGCGGCGCCGGGCTGCCGGGCCGCCTTCTCCGGAGGCTTGCCGCGGTTCTCCGAGGGATGGGGCACCGGCGTGAAACCCCAGCCCGCCATCTGCTGGAAGGCCTTCGCCAGCCCCTTCACCTCGGCGTCGTAGCGCTGCGTCCGCAGGCCGTTCTCCTGCGCCCAGCGGTCGGCGGCCTGGAGCGACCGGCTGCCGTTGACGGACTCGTCCCTGCCGTTGGTGACGGCCTCCGTGGTCTGCCAGCTCTTGTCGCCCTTCAACTCCAGGCCGATGACGGCGTAGGTCTTGGTCACGTCGGTGCCGGCGAAGAGCGGGGCGAGGAGGGAGTCGTCCAGCACCGCCCTCGCCGCCTCCACGGTGTCGGGGTCCGGCTTCACGACGGTGTCCTCGGCGGTGTCCTCCGCCTTGTCCTTGCCCTTCCCCTCCGTCGCCTCCTCCGGTTTCCCCTCCCCCTCCGAGTCGGTCGCCGTCCGCTTGCCCGACAGCGCCATTTCGACCAGGTCGGACGTGAGGGCGTCGGTGCTCCTGGATTCGCTGCTCTTGGACTCGGTGCTCTTGGCGTCGGTGCTCTTGGCGTCGGTGCTCTTGGCTTCGGCGTCCCCGAAGACGTGCGCGCCGTCCACCGAGGTCGGGCCCTGGCGCTTCCAGCCGTCGATCTGCTGCCTGGTCGCCCCGTCGATCAGAGCAGCGGACTCGGTGTCCAGCCGGCCTTCGCGGTCCGGGGCGCCGAAGAACTCCCACGGCGCCCGGTGCGTCAGCGGCGCGCCCTGCCCGGGCATGGCGAGCACCGCCTGCCAGTCCGCCAACCGGACCGCACGGTCGGGGAAGAGCAGCGGATCGATCACCCGGCTCTCTCCCGCTGTCTCGACCAGCACCGCGACGTGGTGGTTCCACTCGTGGTCCGGGTGGAGCCGCCCGTGCTCGGTAGCGGGATAGGCCCAGACCTTGGCGAGGTGCTGGCGGCCGATCCCCGGGTCTGCCGCGGCGATGAGCTCGGACAGGGCGTGGGCCCGGAACTCGCAGTTCTGGGCGAGGTTGCCGCCCTCGGGGTCGTAGCGGCCCATCACCTCGGTGTGGAGCGCCTGGAACCGGTCGGCGGAGGGCGGTGGGACGGCGTGCTCGGCCAGGGCGTCGCGGCGGTCGGTCAGGTCTTGGCGCCGGTTCTCCGTTTCGTGGTTCAGCAGCCCCAGCAGCGCGTCGGCCGCCCGCACCGAGTGCACCAGGCCGACGTTCTGGATGGCCGTCAGCACATCGCGTTCGGCCCTGATCCGGGTGAAGACCGCTTCCGAGGCATTGCCCGCGTCGGCCCTCCCCCACAGGGCCGCGAGCTGGTCGGAACGCCTGTCCACGACCCGCAGGAGGTCGCGGTAGTCCTCCGCCGAATCGGCGAGCTCACTGCCGGTGTCGTCGTCCGACACCATCTCCTCGTCCGAATCGGAGGGATCGTTCGGCCGGATGCGCTTGCCCGAGCTCGGGCCCTCGCCCGGGTCCGAGCCCGAGTCCGAACTCGAGTCCGAGTCCGCGATCCCGCCCTTGCGCCGGCGTCCGGAGAACGCCACCGCGTCGCTGTGCGACGCCAACCGGTCGCCGTTCGGCGCGGACCGGTCCGGAATCACGGTGTAGCCCTCGGGCGCCGACTCCGAACGCGGCGGGAGGGTTCCGTTCACCGGCAGGTGGGCGCCGACGGTGCGCACCACGGGCGGGGCGTCGGGGGACGCGCCGCGCGGGGCCGTCAGGCTCACCCAGCCGCCACCCTCCACTAGGACGGGACGGCCGGCACTGTCGAAGGCGACCTGCCGGGCGACCACCAGCGCCCCGGGGCCGTGCGGGTCGCTGCGGAACGGCCCCGAGACCGGGGGCGCGAACCAGGCCAGGCCGCTGGGGGCGTAGACCTCCAGGTCCAGGCCGGGCAGACGCAGGCGCAGCTCCCGCAGCACGCCGGCGGCGAACGACATCTCGCCCTCGCGGGCCGACGAGCAGGCCACCAGCTGCACCGGCTTGTTCCCGTCCCAGGCCCGCTGTTCGTACAACGAGGCGAGCAGGTCGGCGACTTCGCCCTCGGTGACCCGGGTGTTCTGCCAGCGCGGCACGCCGTCGGGGCCGGTGTGCATCGCCACGGTGAGGAAGCGTTCGTCGGTGGGGAAGCGGTCCAGTGTCCCGGCCATCCGCTGCCGGGCCTGCTCGCCGACCGCCGGGTCGTCCAGCCGGTAGGCGCCCGAGGCCTCGTGGTGGACCAGCGCCTCGCGCAGCTCGCCGCGACGGCCGGTGACCGGCGGGTCCGCGGCCGGCGTGTGCTCGGGACCCGGACCGAAGTGCCCGGCGTCGGGCACCGTCGTCAGCGCGGCCTCCGGGTGCGCGGACTCCTGCGACGCCACCTGGTCGGGTGCCGGGCGCTCGCTCCAGGGGCCGGGTCCGAACTCGGCGGGGCCTGTGTAGAGGTCCGGCGCGCTGAGCTCGATCACCCGGTTGACCTCGGCCGGGTCGTCCGTGGGGCTGACGCCGAAGCTCAGCAGGCGCGGCGCGCCGTGCTCGTCCGTGCGGCCGGTGGCGACGGCGACGTGGTCGCCCCGACCGAAGACGACGATGTCGCCCGCACGCGGGAGCGGCGTGTGCGGATCGTTCGCGTCGTAGGTGGTCCTGGTGTGCGGCAGCAGGCCGGCGATCAGGTTGGCCGTCCACTGGGGGCCCGTCAGGTCGGCCGCGTAGAGGTCGTGGATCCGGTCCCAGTTGATCAGCCCGGCCGTGTGCGCGGTGAGCAGGACGGACTCCCAGCAGTTGAGCGTGGTGTCCTGCGCGAACGGCGGCGGCTGGTCCGCCGGGCCTTCCAGCGCCCAGTCCGCGAAGGCGGTGCGCTCCAGGTCGAGGGCGCCCGAGGCACGCCAGTCCAGGACGACCCCGCGCTCGGACAGGCCGTGCATGGCCTGCGCCAGCTGCCGGCCGCCCTCCGCGGCGGGCAGGTCGAAGCAGCCGGCCAGGTGGTCGGCGCGCAGCGTCAGGAGGGCGTCCAGGACGGGCGGTGGCAGTGCGCCGCCGTCGGCCGGGTGGTCGAGGGCGCCGCGGTCGCTGTCGGCGAGCAGGTCCAGGTCGTGCAGCCTGCGGCCCACTGCGGTCACGTCCGCGCGGTGGTTGGCACCACCGGGGCCGACACTGGCGGAGAGCGTCAGGCCGAGCGCGCCGGCGTGCTCGGGTACCAGCGGCGAGGCGAGGTGTTCGGCCGTGGCCCGGACGAGCGGCTCGACGGTCGCCGGGGGCACCGGCAGCCTGAGCGGTGGGGCGTTGCGGTTCCTGGCCCGGGCCTCGATACGGCGCTGCAACGGCTCCGTGTCCTGCCGGACCTGTTCGGCCCGGTCCGGTGCCACGGCGCCCAGGTCCTCCAGTCGGCGGTTCAGTGCCAGGACGTCGGCCGGGCGGTTGTTGTTCCGTCCTTCGTCCCCGACGAACGCGCCGGAGGCCATCCGCAGGCCCGTCCGGGTGGCGGGGACGTCCCGGTTCGCGGCGGGGGGCAGGACGGCGGGCGGCAGGACGGCAGGTGGCTGGACGGCGGGCGGCACCGGGGCGCTCTGCGGCGGAGCCTGCTCGGGAACCTGCGGAGCCTGCTCGGGAACCGGCGGAGCCTGGGCGGGCCGGCGCACCGCCGTCGTCGCGCCGGTGTTCCCCCCGGCCGGGGGTTCGGGCTGGCCGACGAGCTGCTCGGTCGTGCTGTGGACCTGGTCGTTGCTGCTGCTGGTCAGGCCGGCGCCGGCACCCGGGTGCGGCTGCGGGGCCGGGGCGGGCGCGGCGGTGGGGACCAGGACGTCCTGCGGGCGGTTGCGCTCCGGCATGGTGCCGGCCGGGCGCAGTTCCACCGTGAAGGTGTGGCCCTTCTTGGCCGCGAACGCGCGGAGCTTGTCGGCGATCTCCTCGGCCCGCTCCCTGGTCGGCAGCTGCTGGTCGCGCCGGGGGACGGGGGTGTCGCTCGGCCGCTGGTGGCTGATGACGACGTGGCGCAGGTCGCGCCAGGACAGCGGGCCGTGGATCTGCGTCTCGAAGTAGCTGTTGGTGTCCATGCCTTCGGTGAGCATCCGCGCCCCGAAGTCCGGGTCGTGCCGGAAGCCGGTCGCCTCGCCGAAGACCCGTTCGACCATCGCCGGTTCGCCCCACAGCAGCAGCGGCAGCAGGTGGGAGTCGGAGGTCACCGACAGGGCGCCCTTCTCGCGCGCCGTCCAGGAGTCGTTGGGGGTGTGGGTGACGCGGCCCCGGATGTCGTCGGACCAGTGCAGCGCGAACGCGCCGTAGCGGCGTGCCACGCCGAACGGCTGCAGGTCGGAGACCAGCGCCCCGTACTTGGGCAGCAGGCCGCGGTCGTCCTTCGCGGGCTTGAACCGGCTGTCGTCGCTGCCGGTGTCCTGGTAGAGGTGGCGGGTGTCGTGGCTGCGGCGCAGAGCGGGCGCGTAGCCGAAGTGCTCCTCGACGCCGCCGCGGCGCGAGGGGACGACCGCGGCCTGCGAGGCGCCGGTCTCCCAGGCGTTGCGGAACAGCCCCTGCTTGTCGGCCATCAGCTTGTCCAGCAGGGTCTTCGACTTCGATCCCCACCCGCCCAAGCCGCGGCCGGACGTGCCGAAGGTGGTCTGGCGGTTGGCGTTGAGCGGTTGGTCGAAGTGGAAGTTGGTGGCGATGTACATCGTGTCGCGCATGTGGTTCTCGACGTCGGTGATCAGCCGGTCGACCGCCTCGGGTGTGTCCCGGGGGTACTTCGCCGCCCACGCCCACTCGCCGGTGGGCGCGGTCAGCCGCTCGGTGAGCAGGGCGCGGTCGCGCTGCTCGAAGGCCATCGCCTTGCGTTCGACCATGACCAGGGCGGCCGCCTGGACCGGGTGCAGGGAGGTCCAGTCGACTCGGGCGCGGGTGAGGCGGTCCAGGAGCGCCGGCGGGTGTGCCCCTTCCTCCAGCGGGTGCTTCAGCGGCTCCCGCAGGTGCGCCACCAGTGCGAGGTCCTGCGCGCTGGGGACCATCCGCTGCTTGGACTCGGCGTCCAGGACGTGGCGGTCGAGTTCGGCCTGGAGTTCGCGGACCTCCAGCTCCAGCGTGTCCAGCTGCCGGCGCCGGTGGTCCTCCTGCCAGGTCCCCGGGGTCGGCGTCTGCGTCCGCAGCCCTGCGATCTCCTCCTCGCGTCCCCGCGCGGCGGCGGCGAGGTCGCTCCCGTCGTGGTCGAGGAAGGTCGTGAAGGCGGACCGGCGCCTCTCCTGCGCCCGGTCGATCTCCCGTTGCAGCTGCCGGTGTTCGGGGCTGCCCTCGGGCAGGTCGGCGAGCCGCCGGCGCAGGTCGCCCAGCTGGTCCCCCGCGCGCTCGGCCCGGAACGGGTCGAGCGCGTCCGGGCCGGGCATGCGCATCGGGACGTCGGACGGGTGGTCCGTCAGGCGCATCGGCCCGCCGTCGAGCGGCGGCCGGGCGTTCCCGTCCTGGGCGGCCGGCACGGTGCTCTCGCCGTGTTCCGCCAGGACGGTGATCTCGTCGTGGGCGTCGATGACGGTGGGGACGGTGGGGGTGTTCTCGTCGGTCCCGTGCGCGGCGGTGGTCTCGGTGACGGTGCGGTGAGCGGCCGTGCCCGGGTCGCCGCCGGTGTCCTTGCCGGTGGGGTGGACGGTGACGAACTCGGGGCGGTCCTGGCCGGGCCGGCGCAGCTGGACCAGCCTGGTGCTGCCGTCGGCCTCCTTGGCGACGTAGGTCTTGCCGGTCGTCGCGTGCACGGTGCGCCCGGTGGCGTCGGCGATCAGCCCCAGGTTCACGCGGGACAGGCCCGCCTCGCAGGCCAGCAGCACGACCGGCGACTCCTCCGGCCGGGCGGACAGGCTCGCCCGGCGGTTCAGCCTGCCGCCGAAGTCCCCGTACGAGACGGACTTGTAGCCCTCCTTGCCGTCCGGCGTGCGCACCGCGACCTTCAACCAGTTCTCGGCGCCGTGCAGGTTGGCGAAGTACGGCTTGCTCTTCGGATCCCACGGCACCTGGACGTCCGCGTCGTCGCCGTCGCGCTCGCCGGGCTTGTTCTCGCCCCGATGGACGGCCGCCCAGTCGAAGCCGCCGTCGGGGCGGACGTTCTGCTCCGGTGCGAAGTCCGGGTTGGCGACCTGGTTCTCGGCGGCCGTCCGCTCCGAGGGGAAGTTCAGGTGCGTCTCCCGGCGCAGGCCGAAGTCCGCCTCGGTGTGGAAGGAACGCCCGACGTTGACGCCGTCCTCGCCGACGATCGCGTGGGTCACCAACTCGCCGTCGGTGAAGGGCTGGTGGCGGTCAGAGCCGTTGTCGAGGACGCTCGGTGCGTCCGGCGCCTCGGGCACCACGTCGGGGTCGTACCAGTCGAGCGGGAGTTCGATCGACTCGAAGCTGACGTGCTCGGCCAGCTTCTGCGCGCGAAGGCTCCCGCTCACGTCGCCGATCTTCGTGGCGTCGTAGACCAGCGGATCCCGCACGTAGGGTTCGCCTCCATCGGACGGCGTGTCGTCGCTGGAGCGCCAGAGGACCGAGACCGATTCGCCCTGGTGGCTGATCGTCACCTCCAGGAACTGTCCGCTCAACTTCTCGTGGGGGTGCTCGATCCTGACGGTCTTCTGGAGGCCGTCCGGCGACCACGACTCCGTGATGCGGTGGTAGGGCGCGAGGTCGTGGGGGTAGGCGGTCCGCAGCGAGCCCTCGCTGAAGAACCGGCTGAAGGCCTGAAAAGCGTCCGGCATCGACATGCTGCTGGACGAGTTCGCGACCTCGGCCCGGATGTCGTCGACCGACATGGGGTCGGTGTCCACCCGGATGACGTGGAAGCGGCCGTCCTCCTCCCGCGCGATCACCCTCAGGTGGCTGGGGCCGAGCGTCACCTCGGACTGGTTCTCGTTCACCGGCGCCGGGTCGTTCTCCGCCCTGGCGTGGCCCGGCGGGAACGACAGCGCCAGCATGGGATGGGACAGCGGCACATGGATCTCGAACAGCGCGTAGTTGTCGGCTCCGCCCCCGTTCGCCATCCAGTCCTGGACGAACTGCCGGTCGAAGGAGGTGGACGACGGCAGCAGTTCGGTGAAGACGTCCCGTTCGCGGCCCTGGGGGTCCATCCGTACCGCCCGGTACAGGTTCAGCGATCCCTCCGTCGCCTGCGCCCCGGCCGGTTGGATCGCCTGCGCGTGGTCGAGGAACGCCTGCACGTCTCCGAGCAGGGACTCGTACCGCTCTCCTTCACGGACCCTGAGCATGCCCTCGTCGTCGCGCTTGCTCGTGAACGCGCCGTTCCTGATCCGCCCCATGAACTCGCGGAGTGCCGGGTTCTCGGCCGCGGCGGTGAGGTGACGCCGGGCCAGGTCCACCGCGACCGGATCGACAGGGACCGGCGGCGCGCCGGCCGGCCGGTGGAGGTCGCCGCCGGGGTCGGGGACGCGGTCCGGGTCGGGGTCCGGGTCGGGATGGGGGTCGGCCAGGTCGTCGAGTGACCAGTCCCCCACCAGGTGCTCGTCCGGGAAGCGCCCTTCCGGCGCCACGTCCGTCCGCAGCTCGTGCTCGGTCAGCGGGGCGAGGAAGCGGTAGCGGTGGTAGGTGTCGTTGTAGGTCAGGTCCGTCCTGGCGAGGTTCGGGTCCGCGCGTTCCTCCGGGGTGAGGCTCTCCGAGAACAACCGGGAACCGGTCATGATCTCGTGGAAGGTGTGGTCGTCCGACTCCACCATCCAGCCGAGCAGCCCCAGCCTCAACAGCTCGAAGTCGACGGGCTCGGCCTTCATGTCGGCGAGGGCCGCTCTGCCCTCCTTCGTCCTGGCGAGCTCCTTGACGGCCTGGAGCATCCCGAAGGCCGTGCCGGAGGTGCCGCTGACGACCAGTCCCCCGCTCTCGTGGGCGTCCTGCTGGAACTTGGAACCGAGCTTGTAGTGGAAGCTCTTGGCACCCGGCTGCCAGCCGAGCCGGCCGTCCTTGTCCACGGCGCTGTACCACTCGCCCCGGCCCAGCGGCGGGTTGACGTCGAGCGGGTTGCGGTCGGTTTCGAGGATGCTCCTGGCCCGGCGCTCCGCCGCCTTCTGCGCGGCCTCGACCACCTGCTTGCGCTCCCAGTCCCCGATCGGCTGGCTCCGGCGCCGGGCGTAGTCGTCCCGGATGCCGTCGATGACGGGGCCGTACGGTTCGTCGGTGCGGAACGGTCCGAAGACCGCCGGCTGCTGGGGCTCGCCGGCGGGCCCCTTCAGCAGTTCCCCGTAGACCTTCTTGATCTCCGCGGTCAACGGGTTGACGACCTCGGCGCCGATGTCGTGGCGGTCCGCCCGTTCCCGCGTCAGCTGCTCCGGTCGCGGCAGCTGCCGCTGTCGGACGAGCTTGGCGAAGTGGTTGGAGGTGTAGCCGTTGTAGAGCAGGGCCATGCGCTCCCGGAGGTTGCCGCGGTCGACGACCTCCTGCAGCAGGTGCCGGTCGGTTCCGACCATGCCGGTCGTGCCCGTGCTCCTGGAGCCGAACTTGACCTTGTCCTTGTCGCCGGTGGTCATGGCCCAGGCCAGGTCCACGACCTTCTTGACCTCGCGCTGGACGTCCTCGCGCTGGAGCAGGTGAGTGGCCAGCCGCCGCTCGAAGGCCTCGGCGTGCTCGCGGTAGGCGATGCGCCTGAGGTCCCCGGGCGAGGCGGGCGGGGCGGCTTCCAGGACGGCGTTCATCGGGACCGGATCCGGCTCGCGGAGGGGGCCGGGCGCGTCCTGGCTCCGCGGGTGCTGGGCCGCCTTGTCCTGGTGCGCCTTGATCAGGTAGCCGTCGAACTCCGGGACGAAGTCCTCGGTCCGGTAGTGGTTCCAGAGCGCTTCGCCCTCCTTCACCTTCAGGCCGGCGATCCGCAGGCCGCTCTGCTTGTCCGCGGACTGCGTCCCTTCCCGGAGGAGGCCGTCGTAGAAGCGGGGGTGGAACTTGAACTGCGTCCCGTCGGTGAGGAAGTCGTACTTCGCCAGCGTCTGCGGGACTTCCTTGTCCGTCCAGTTCTGGGTGATGTTCTCCACCTTCAGGCCCGTGGCCCCGCGGGAGAGGGCGAACTCCATGACCACCGGCAGGTTGGAGAGGGTGTCGCTGTAGGCGGCGGCGTGACCGAAGTCGTGGCCGGTGTAGAGCCCGGGCCCCAGCTGGGACCACCCCTCCTTGTTCTTGACCGCGCCGATCTTGCCCTGGATGAGGTAACCCCGCAGCGTCACGGCATCGGTCACCCGGAAGACCGGCTGCCCGGGCTCCATGGTGACGACGACCATGTCCGGCTTGACGCGGCCGGCCAGCTCCTTCGCCACCTGCGGGTCGACGGGACGGGTGGTCTCCACCGCCACCGGCGCCCGGGTGTCGGGGCGCAGCGCCGAGTAGTGCGCGGCCAGGCCCTCGCCGGGATCGCGGTAGACGTGCACCTCGCGGCCCTGCGCACCGGAGTTGAACGCGGTGCGGGCGTTCCCCTGGTGGATCACGAGGTGGATGTCGAGGGCGTGGGCGATGACGGCCGGCGCCTGGTCGTAGAAGGAGGTGTTCCACAGGGACCGGTTGCGCAGCCCCATGTCGTACAGGTCGCTCATGCGCAGGTTCCCGAGGTCGTCGGCGGAGAGCGTCGACGGCTGCTCGTCCCCGGGGTTGCGGTACACCTGCCAGGTCCGGGTGCGCTCGTTCGGTTCCAGACGGTCCTGGGGCCGCTGCCCGGTGTTGTCGGCGTTGTGGCGCAGCACGGCGCCGGCGTCACTGCGGAACCACTGCGACGCCAGCTCGCGCAGCCCGTTGACGGTGAGGTCGCCGTGTGCCCAGCCGTCCAGCCCGCGGGCGCCGGCGAGGACGGCGTGGAGCAGGCAGTCACCGTCGCCCGGCACGTCGACGACGTGGTACAGCCGGCCGTCGTCCAGCACGTTCACGCGTGATTCGTGCACCGGCGCCGGAGCGTTCGGTGCCCTGCTGGTGGCGACCTCGCCGGCGCGGGGGGCGCTGTCGGTCGGGGTCAGCGCACCGGGGCCCTCGGCCTCCGGGTGCCGCTGCGTCAGCGGCGCTTCGACCGTCTCCGGGTGCCGCTGCGTCGGTGGCGCGTCCACCGTCTCCGGGCGGGGGCGCTCCTGCCCGAGCGGCAGGTCACGCAGGACCGGGCCCGAGCGCAGGACGTCCTCGATCCGCTCCAGGTGCCGGGGCAGCACCGTGAAGTCGTCCCGGTGGGCCGAGGTGCCCATCACACCGTTCTCGCCGGCCCATCGGTCGCGGCGGCGCAGCGCGAACGCGTCGCCCGGCTTCGCCGCCGGTTCGACGTACTCGTCCGGCAGGCCGAGGTAGTGCAGCGCCTCGTGCAGCAGCACGCCGGGCGGGCTCTCGTCGGACCAGGTGAACTGGTCGCTGCGTTCGCGACCGGGAACCACGGTGACCGTCTGGTGCGCGCCGGCCGCGTCCGGCGTGCCGTCCACCCGCAGGTGCACCTGGTCCCCGCCGGGCAGGCGGAATCGCTCGTTGAAGCGTTCGTCGACCACCGACCGGACCCGGTCGAGCATCCGGGTGGCCTCGTGCGCGGGCAGCGGGCGGCCGTCCGGCCCCTGCAGGTGCAGGTTCAGCGTGAACTCGGTGACCCAGTGCCCGGGGCGGACCTCGAAGCGCCGCGCGTCGTAGCTGATCGTGGTGTCGGCGCCGTGCAGCCCGCCCAGGCTCAACTGCCGGGCCTCGTACTGCTCGCGCACCCCGGGCCCGGCGATGGCGCCCGGCCCCCCCTGACCGCGCACCAGGGGGTCGAAACGCACCGTCTCCATCCGCGCGGGCGGCGCCGACGTGCGGATGTCGGCCCAGGACGAGGCGGGCAGCACCGCACCCGGCCCCTCGGACGGCGCGACCGGCCCCGGCTCCCGCACCGGCGGGGGTACGGCGGCGGGCCCGGCCGGCGCCTGGGCGGGCTGGTGGACCGCCGTCGCCGCCCCGGTGTTCCCGCCGGCCGGGGGCTCCGGCTGGCCGAGGAGCTGTTCGACCGCGCTGCGGAACTGGTCGTTGGCGTCGGCGCTCAGGGACTCGCGCCAGGCGTCCAGGTACTCGCGCACTTCGCCGGTCGGGTCGTCCAGGTCGTGCAGGAACGTGGCCAGCTCCGTGGTGTTCCCGGTGGCGAGCGCCGCGGAGGCCTCACCGATCCGGTGGCCGCCCTGTGACTGGGTGCCGTTCGGTGCCAGCGTCCAGGGGCGGGTCTCGCCGCCCGGGCGGGCCGAGATGCCGGGGGTGGCGAGGGTGAGGATCTCCTGCCACGTGTTGGCGCCCTCGGTGACGACCAGGGTCGAGTACCGCTCGAACAGTTCCATCACCGCCGGCTCCACGCGTCCCAGCCGCAGCTGGTGGGCGCCGCCGTCGCCGGACGGCGCGTCGGAGAGGCCCCGGAGGCCGGCCAGCAGCTCCGCGGGGTTCTGTCGCTCGTTCGGCCCGGCTCCCAGCAGGACCACGACCGACGGACGGGGCGGCCCCGGGACCTCCCGCAGCGCGGCTTCCATCCGGGTGGCCATGTCCCGGTGGCGGACCGTGCCGTCGATGGAGTCTCCGTAGTAGGCGGTGGCCAGCCGGATCTCGCTGTTCTGGGCGCGCCGCAGGAGGTCGGCGACCAGGTCCGGAACCGGGTCGTCGGCGCCGGTGGCCGCCGGCCAGTGGTCGCGGACGTGGCCCGGGAGGTCCTCCGGGACGGGCTGCGGGCGGAAGGGGTAGGTGACGGTGGCGCCCTGGTCGTGCCAGAGCTCCGCCAGGACGTCGTCCCCGCGGCGGATCTGCCGGGGGTGGCTGTCCCACAGGAAGGGCTGCAGGACCAGGACGTCCGGGTCCTGCTCCCCGGTCATCTCCCGCAGGGACGAGGTCAGGTTCTGCTCGAAGTAGCCGGCCGTGTCCCCGCCGTGCGGAGCGTCCAGGGCGGCGAAGACGGTCAGCGTCCGGCCCTGCCCGGAGGACTGGGCGCCGGCCGTCAGGAGGTCGGGGGTCAGGTGCTGGTCGGGGCTGATCGGCCGGTCGCGGTTGTCCTCTCTCGTGACGGATTTCCGGAAGTCCTGCTGGATCTGCGGACTGTCGCCCAGGTACCGGCTGCGCACGGGTGCGCTCGGCCTGCTGGAGTCCAGCCAGGCCCCCTCGGGCGTCGCCCCGGTCCAGGCGAAGTACTTCCAGTACGTCTCCACGTCGGCGGCGATCCGCCGCTCGACCGGGTTGTACGCGACGTCCAGCGGCGCTCCCGCCGGGTGTGCGGTCACCCGCATCCCCTGGTGGACGCCCGTCCACGGACTGTGGAACAGCTCGTAGGAGCGCCGCGGGTGCTCCAGGTCGACGGAACGGCCGAGCCGTTCGGCGTAGAACGGCGCCTTGCCGCGCGCGAACGTCAGGTGGACCTCGCCGGAATAGCCCATCCTGGCCAGGCCTTCCAGCACTCGCAGGAAGGCGACCTGGTGGCCGCTGCCGGGTGAGCCCGGGTCGACCAGGCTGATCCGCGGGTAGCGCTCGCTCAGTTGATGCCCGAGAGCGGCGTCGGCCGGGGACACGGTCGGCGTCCCGCCGGTGTGCGGCGGCAGTGCGGCGAGGTGCTGCTCGTCCTCGGCGCGGTGCTGCTCCCGGACCTCCTGGACCGGCCCGTGCGAGGGCACCGGCACGAACGGCGCGGCGACGGGCTGTCCCGCACCACCCGGCACGGGAGGCGCCAACGGGCCACCCGGCGGCGGGGGCGGCGGCGGACCACCCGGCGGCGGGGGTGCCAACGGGCCACCCGGCGGCGGCGGGGGCGGCGGACCACCCGGCGGCGGGGGTGCCAACGGACCGCCCGGCGGCGGGGGCGGCGGAGGCGGCGGGGCCTGCGCGGGCGTGCGCTGCGCCACCGGGTAGACGGCGTCCTCGGTGGCCTGACGCTCCTTCCCG
Organism: Kitasatospora sp. NPDC001603; assembly: GCF_040298365.1. Taxonomy (NCBI): domain Bacteria; kingdom Bacillati; phylum Actinomycetota; class Actinomycetes; order Kitasatosporales; family Streptomycetaceae; genus Kitasatospora; species Kitasatospora sp. NPDC001603. The sequence goes on along the minus strand of NZ_JBEPAA010000012.1, from coordinate 38,658 downwards.
GCCGGCACCTGGTGTGCCGGCTCCTGCACCTCACGGCGGGACCCGGTGCCCTCGTGGTCCTGCCCGGTCGTCAGGAGCGTCGGGCGTGCCCGCTCCTGCAACGGCCCGGTGGTCGCGGCGCCCCCGTCCTCGGGTGCGGGGGTGTGAGGGCGGCGGTCGCCCTGCTCGGCGAGCTCGTGACCCTCGGGGCGGACCCCGTCCCGCTTCGTGCCCGAGGACGGCTCACGGACGCTGTCCCGGGGCCGGACGAGGGGGCCGGACGGGGTGAGCGGCCCGGGTACGGGGGTCGGCTCGGGCTTGGTCTCGGGCTTGGTCTCGGGCTTCGTCTCGGCCTCGGGCTTGACCTCGGGCTTGGCCTCGGGCTTCGTCTCGGGCTTGACCTCGGGCTTGGCCTCGGGCTTGACCTCGGGCCGTTCCTCGGAGGGGCGGCGGCCGAAGACGTTCTCGTTGGCCGCTTCGTGGCCGCGCCAGTGCTCGCCGTTCAGGTCCTCCGGACCCCAGTGGTCCTTGTAGGCGTCGAAGAACTCGCCGCCGTAGCGGGTCTTCAGTTCCTGGACCGTCTCGTCCGACACCTTGCGGCTCTCGGCGAGGCGGTCGTAGCCGGCGGCGGCGTGCTCGCGGGCGGGCAGCACGGCGCGTTCGAAGGCGACGTGCCGGTCCAGGCCCTCGGTCAGCCGCTCGCGTTCGAGGCGCCACTGCTCCAGCCGCTCGGGCAGGCCGGCCTTGTGGTCGGCGTCCGCGTCGCGCAGCAGGGAGCGGAAGTTCTCCTCGAACGCGGCGCGGACCCGCTCGGTGTAGCCCTCGCGCACGCGCCGGGCCGCGGCGGAGGCCGGCGGTTCGGAGCGGTCGGTACGGCTGCCGCGCGCCGGCCGTCCCAGGGCCGTCTCGACGGAGGCGGCCGTCGCCGTCCCGTGGCCGCTGCCGTCGGCGGTGTCGAGGCCGCCCAGGTCGTGCGGGACCTTGGTGCGGGCGGTGTCCTCGGCGACGCGCAGCGCCTCCTCGCGGGCACCGTGCAGGGCCAGCAGACGGTTGATCTCGGCCGGGTCGGTCAGCCGGTCGAGTTCCTCCTTGAGCCGGGCCGGGTCACGGTCGGCGGCGGTGTGCTCGGTGACCGCGCGGTCGGTGAGGCGGGCGAGCTGGGCGCGGGCGGCGGCCACCGCGCCCGCGGACGGGCCGTCGGCCAGGCCCAGTTCGCGCAGCGCCTCGACGCCGAACTGCTCGGGGGCACTGGTCTTCCACGCCCCGACCGCGTCCTCCACCGCGTCGATGGAGCGTTTCAGCACGGTCTCGCGGACCGCCTGGACGGTGAAGTCGTGGGACAGGCCGCCGCGGTGGCTCTCGAAGACGTCCCGGAAGTCGGCTTCGAGCCGGTCCCTTCCCCTGCGGGCGGGGTCGGAGGGGGCGAGGTCGTCGCCGTTCTCGTCCTCGATCACCAGGAACGTGTCCTCGTCCCGGCGGCCGGTGCCCGGCCCGTTCTCGTCGGCGTCCAGGGCCGTCCGCTCCTGGTGGCGGCCGTGGACCTCGGCGAGCCGCTCGCGCATGGCCTCGGCGACCTGGTCGCGGGCCTCCTCCGACACCCGGGCGTCCTTCGGCACGCCGACCGCGTCCAGCAGCGCGCGGTCCGACTCGGAGAGGTTCTCCCGCTTCCAGTCGGCGTGGGCGTCCTCCACCGCCCGCTCGATCCGCTCGGTCTGCGTGGCGCGGGCCTGACGGACCTCCAGGTCCCCGGCGGCCCGGCGCAGCCGGTGTTCCAGAGCCCGGCTGGCCAGGGCGTTGCGTTCGGGGGTGAGATCGGCGCGGGTGGCGTACAGCTGGGAGATGTCGCGTTCGGCGTCGGAGCGGAAGCGCTCGGAGGCCTCCCGGCGGATCTCCGCACTCGGGTGGTCGCCGCCGGTGGCCGCCGGGTCGAGGCCGCGTTCGGTGAGCAGGTGGTCGAAGCGGGTGACGGCGACCCGCAGGGCGAGTTCGCGGGCGCCGGCCAGCTCCAGGCGGTCGGCGGCGCCGGCGAGGATCTCCTCCCGCTCGTGCGGGCGGGCCTCGATGTCGCTCTGCACGTCGGCGGCGGTGCGTCGCCACGCCTCGGTGCCCGGGCCGGTCAGGGCGCGCAGTTCCCGGGGCAGCTCGGCGTGGCCCTCGATGAGGTGTTCCTCGACCTCGCTGTGCAGGGCTTCCTTCGCCTCGGCCTCGGCGAGCACGGTGTCGTGCCGCTCGGCGAGCTCCTGCTGCTTGTCCTGCCAGGCCGTGCGCCGCTCGTCGCCGGCCGGCACCTTGGCGTGCTCGGGTGCGTCGACCCGGTGGTAGGCGTGACCGGAGGGCGTGTGGGTGGTGATGGGGACGGGCGGGCCGTCGGGGCCGTGCGGGTCGGTGGGACCGTCGGGCCTGGGGCCGCCGGGCTTGGGGTCGCGGGGCGGGGTGGCGGGCGGCACCGGCCCGTTCGGGGCGGGGCGGTTCGGGTCCGCGACCGGCACGTCCGGGGTCCTGGGCTCCGGGCCCTTGGGGTCCGTCGTCCTGGGGTCCGGGGTCTTCGAACCCTCGGCCGGTACGTCCGGCCGGTTCGGGTCGAGGCGGCCGGGCGGGGTCGGCGCGGTGGCGTCGCCGGGGCCGTCGGTGCTGGTGCGCAGGGGCGGCGGCACCGGGGCCGTGCTCCGGTCACCGTTCGCGGGCGCCTGCGGTTGCGGCTGCGGGCCGCTGTCCGTCCCCGCTCGCCCGCCCGCTCCCCCGGGCCCGCCCGCCGTGTTCCTGGGCTCGCTCAGGGGCGGTTCGGCGTGCTCGTCGACGACCGTGGTGCGGCGCGCCGAGTCGGGCGCGGGCGCCTGCGGCTTCGCGCTGCCCTGGCCGTTGGCGTCCGCGGACGCCGTCGCGGTCCTGCCGCGCTCCCCGGCGCCGGCGTTCTCGGACTTGGGGCTGTCGGACTTGGAGCTGTCGGACCTGGGGCTGTCGGACCTGGGACTCTCGGGCCTCGGGTTCTCGGGGCTCTCGGGCCCGCCACCCGTACGGGTCCTGGGTGCGGGTGAGGGGGCGGCGGTGTCCCGGTTGCCGGACGCCGTCGTGGACTTCGGCGGACCGGCGGCGGCCGTCCGATCGTCGCCCCGGGACTGGGTCTCGACCGGTCGCGCGGGGGCCTTCGGGTCCCACCCGCCGTCGACCGAGGAGGTGTGGCTGGTCTTGCCCTTGGGGTCGGCGAGGACACCCTCGCCGTTCTCCGCGGGGTGGTGGCTGCCGGACCCGAGGACGGACGGCAGCGAGCCGGCGCCCGACTTGAGCGAGGCACCGTCGCCGCCCGACAGCCGCGTCCCGGCGATCTGGTCGATGTGCCCGGGCCGGGGCACCGGGAGCGGCGCCGAGTACCCACCCATGTTGCTGATCACCGAGAGGAAGGTCAGCGGGTGGAGGTATCCGTAGTTGTCGCCGCTCTCCGGGGTGATGCGCGAGCTCTCCAGGCCGCGGACGAAGTCGGCGTACCGCAGGGTCAGCGGCGAGGCCAGCCCCATGATCATGTGCCGCATGCCGCCCATCATGAAGCCGCCGACGAAGCTCATCCCGCTGGCTTGCCACTCGCCGTTGTAGATCGTGTTGTAGATGCCCTCGGTGAGGTACTGGTTGATGCCCGACTCGATCTGGCTGCCCAGCACGTGCCCGAGGTAGAACATCTTGTTCATCTTGTTGACGCCGCCGGCGAGTTCGGGAATCTTCTCGACCAGCAGCTTGAGTTCGGGCGTGAGGGCGACCTTGCCGGCGTCCTTGGCGAGGTTCTCCAGGGTCTCCTTCAGCGCCTCCTGACTGCCCTCCTTCATCACCGTCTTGAGCGAGTGCTGGACGAACTGCTTGCCGATGTGCTCGCCCATCTCCCGGGCGAGCTTGTGGCCCACTTCCTGCCCGAGTTCCTTCTCGAAGAGCTCCCCGAGCTGGCGCACGAACTTCTCGCCGGTCGCTGCGCCCACCTTGCGCCCGGCCTTGAAGCCCTTGGACAGGTACTGGGCGTTCTCCTTCAGCAGCGTGCTGATGCCCCTGGCGAACCGCTCGGCCGCCTCGTTCCCGAGCAGGTGGCCCAGGCCCTGACCGGCCTCCTTGCCCGCGCCCTTGAGGGCTCCGGCCGCCGCGCCCTCGCCGAGCTCCTTGCCGACCCCCTTGAGAGCTCCGGCCGCCGCGCCCTCGCCGAGTCCCTTGCCGATCCCCTTGAGGGCACCGGCCGCCGCTCCCTCGCCGAGTTCCTTGCCCGCTCCCTTGAGGGCACCCCCGGCCAGCCCCTTGATCACGTCGTTGAGGGCGCTCTGCACGAACAGCTTGGCCAGGCGGGGGCCGAGCAGCTTGCCCAGGCCCAGGCCCAGCAGGTTCAGCGGCCCGCCGATCGCCCCGCTGAGAGCGCCGAAGATCGCCGCCTGCTTGGTGAGCTCCGTGTCCCACTCGTGCCGGTCACCGCGCTTGAACTGGATGCCCTGGATGATCGAGTCCAGGATCAGGCCGCCGACGATGCCGCCGAAGGCGTGCAGGGCGATCAGCTGCACGAGCTTCTTCAGCAGCTGGATCAGGAACTGCCTCGTCAGGATCTTCTTCCACTCCAGCGCCACGAGGGAGGCGCCGCCGGTGAAGATGGACCAGGCGATGGCGAAGGCGATCTCGATGATCAGCTGGACGAGCTGGCCGATCGCCATCCACTTGGTGTACTCGACGGTGTTGGCGACCTTGCCGGCCAGTTCGGCCAGCTGGGTGCAGAGACCGGCGGCGTTGCGCAGGGGGTCGGCGGCGGGGTCCGAGCTGGTGAACCGCCCCCACTCCTTCTTGAAGGCCTCGGCGGCCTCGCCCTCCATCCTCGTGTTGCAGGTCTGGACCGCGGCGAGGATGTACTCGCTCAGCTTCGGCAGGTCCTGGGCCAGCGCGAGGTAGTCGTCCCGGACGTCCCGCAGCAGCCCCTCGTCGCTCTCCGGCCAGGGCATGCCGGTGATGATGTGGAAGAACTTCGCCACACCCGGGGAGACGTGGATGGACGAGTGGGACATGGCGCAGGGCCTCCGGGGGCGGGACTGGCGGTACGAGGGTGCGGGGGGGGCGGATTGACTCAGGCCCTAGCGGCGGCCGTTCACACCATGCCGGCGCCGTGTTCGTCGGTGGCGTCGAAGAGATCGGCGGTGCCCTGGCCGTGCGCGGACATCGCCTTCAGCTTGTTGCGGATCTGCGACGTCAGGCTGTACAGGTCGGCCGTGGGCTTGTCGATCTTCTCGTGGTACTGCTTGCCGATCTCGTCGCCGCCGCCGGCCTTGACGTTCTTCTGGTTGATGTCCTCCATCTCCGTGTTGATCTTCTCGACCAGGGCCGCCACGACGTCGAAGTTGGCGAACGCCGCTTTGAGTCCCTCTTCCTTGCGCAGCGTCTTAGCCATTGAACTCCTCCTGGTTGCGGGAGGACTTGACCGTCCGGTCGGCGCCGGGGCGCATCGCGGTGAGCGGGGCCAGCAGCGCGTCCAGGTCCAGTCCGCCGCCGATCCCGAACAGGCCCTCCTCGTCGCCGCGCTCACCGGTGAAGTCCATCCGCAGCGTCTCGCCGACACCCTCGAAGCTGCGCATCTCGGCGGTGATCTGGTCACCCATCCGGGCCTTGGCCTCGTTGAGCACGTCCTTCAGCACGGTGCTCAGCTGGGCCGGGGCCATGGACTGGTAGGCGGTGGTGTGGAAGCTCAACGCGAGCAGCTCGCCCTGGGGGCCGACCTTCGCGGTGACCATCCGGTCCTTGCTGGTCGCCGAGGCGGTCATCGCCTGCATCTTGCGCGTCGACTCGGCCAGCCTCTCCTTCTGCTCCTCCAACGAGGCCATGGCCTGGTTCAGTTGGTCCTCGAACGAGTGCGACATGCCTTCTCCGTTTCCTTGTCCGGGGGCGGCGCCCCTCCCGGGACGCCGCCCCTTCCTACTGGTGCGCCGTGCGCTCAGCGGCCGATCACACCGTCGACCGCGCCGGTCTCGGTGCCCCAGACCTCCTCGTCCTCGGCCAGCCAGGTGGTGCGCTGACGGTCCTTCTCGCCCTGGCCCGCCCCCATGCCGCCGCCCATGCCGCCCATCGGCGGCATCATCGGCATTCCGCCGCCGCTGGTGGACACCGACCGGCCGCGCATCGCGGCCTGCTCCTCGGCGGCCATCGCGGCGGCCTTCTGTGTCGCGGCCTTCTCCGCGGCCGCGGCCTCGGCGGCCGCCACGGCTGCCGACTTGCCGCCCGGAGCCAGCCCGCCGCTGTTCTCGATGGCCTGCGGACTCAGCCCGCCGCCGGAGCTGACCAGCCGGGGCAACGAGCCGCCGCCGGACGAGAGGCCGCCCGACGAGAGACCGGTTCCCCCGGCGCCGCCGAAGAGGCCGGCGTAGGATCCGAGGCCACCGGAGGCGGAGGCCGAGCTCCCGCCGGAGCCGTAGTCGCCGAAGGAGGAGCCGAGGTCCAGATTCCAGTCGGACCCGGTGGACGGCGGACGGATGCCGCCACCACCACCGGTCCCACCCCCGCTGCTGCCGCTGCCGCTGCCGACCATCGCGTCGATGGCGTGCTGCCGGTCGGTGTAGCGCTGGGAGATGTCGGAGATCGGACGACCGGTCGAGTCGAGCAGCGTGCCGTCGCCGGCGATGGATCCGCCCTTGGGCAGCACCACCGGGTTGCCGTCGCGGTCCAGCACCTCCTTGTCGTCGGGCCCGATGACCGTCCCGTCGTCGCGGACCTTCGAGCCCTTGGGCACCTTGGCGTTCTGCCCGTAGATGCCACCGCCGGTGCCCGGCGGAACGTCCGAACCCGGGGGGACGACGACGGGCTTGCCGTCCTTGCCGGTCACCTTCTGGCCGTTGGCGTCGTACACCTGGCCGTCCTTGCCGATGTAGCCGCCCGGGGGCAGCATCACCGGCTTCTTGTCGGCGCCCAGGACGGGCTTGTGGTCCTTGTCGAGGATCGGCGTGCCGGCGCCGTCGCCCCCGAGGCCGGCGCCACCGCCGCCACCGCCGCCACCGCCGCCGCCGGGGCTGATGACCGGGGGCGGCGGCGGAAGGTGGGTGTTGTTGCCGCCGCCCTTGCCGTCGCCGCCGCCACCTCCGCCGGCACCACCGCCCAGGTCGGACTCGTCACCGGCACCGCCGCCCGCTCCGCCGCCCGCCCCTCCGCCCGCTCCGCCACCCGCTCCTCCGCCGCCGTCACCCGTCCCCGGGCCGGGCGGCGCCGCGGTGGGCAGGTCCAGGTGCACGTTGCTGTACGCGAAGGGGAAGTTGGCGTCCAGCTTGGAGTAGGCCGTCTCCAGCGCTCGCATCGGATCGGCCTCCACGACCTGCCGTTCGTCGACGACGTGGATGACGCGCCTCTTGTCGAGCTGCCTCTCGACGTTGGCCAGCCAGATGTTCTTCGCGCTGATCTCCAGCTGGTCGTAGAAGCCCTGCTCCCGGGGGTCGCCGAGGGGGGTGCTGATCGACTTTATGGAGTGCATGTCAGGGTTGAGTTCCGGCACGACGCCCGTCAGGGCCTGCGACAGGGCCTGGTAGATGGCGTGGGAGGGCCACACGTTCCCGCTGGCGTACCACTGGTAGTGGGCGTCCCGGAGCCCGCCGATGGTGCGCCCGATCTGGTCGGCCGCCGCGTAGAGGTCGGCCTCGTACGGGGTCTTGTCGAGTTGGAGGCGGATGGTCTCCATCTCCAGCGCGTACCGCTTGAGCAGGAGCTTGAACTCACCGGCCGCGTCGCCCTGCCAGTCGCTGTCCGACCCGTTGATCTTCTCCGCCCAGCCCTGCACCCGCGGGTACCAGGTGCTCAGCCACGTGCGCACATTCGCGATGCCCTGCGCGGCGTACCGCAGGCTGGCGGGGTTGACCGTGTCGTTGCCGGCGCCACCGGGGCCCAGCGGGGCGAAGATTTCCTCGTGCTGGTGGATGAACTGGGACAGCGGCTTGTCGCGCTCGTTGCCCCAGTCCTTGTAGTTGACGCTCAGCGTGATCCGGAAGTGGTGGTTGACGTTGCTGTGCGTGTAGTTCCACGCCCACCAGACGTCGGGGGAGCCCATCCCCGAGACCCCGCCCTGAGTCGTCGAGCCGTTGTAGAACTTGCTGTTGTCAAAGGCCATCTTGTCGATCGGGCTGAGCCAGGGCTTGTCCTTCGAGGGGCCGGCGACCTGCTCCCTGGTGACGATCTTGGCGGAGCGCTGGGCCTCTGACGCGAAGAAGCCCAGCACGTCCTCCCACTTCGGATCCGGCATGGGGTGTCCATCTCTCCGTGTATGTGCGGGGCGCTCAGCCCGGGTTCGGCCCGCCGGCCTTGGGAGCGGTGGCGGTCGACACCTTGGTGAGGACCTCCATCATCTCGGCGGCCGTCATGGCCTCCTCGTGGGCGGCGTCCATGAGCGTCAGCGCCAGCCGGATCCTCAGCTGAGCTTCGGTCATCTGGACGCCGAGGGTCTTGAGGTCGGTGGCCACGCCCGTCGCCAGGTTCTTGAAGTCGGTCCTGATCTTGCCTGCGACGGGCATCACCTGGTCCGAGCCGTGGCCCACCAGCAGGGAGGCGAACTCCCCGCCGCCGTCACCGCCGAAGGACAGCATCGTCTTGAAGCCGGGGTCGTCCTTGAGCACCTTCAGGTAGTTGCCGAGCTGAGTGTCGGCGAAGTACTTGAGGTCGTCGCTCTGGACGCTGAGCGTGTGCCCGTAGTCGGGCTCCGGCGGCGTCGCCATCAGCCGATGCCTCCCGCGGCGCGCTTGTCGGCGTCGCGCAGCAGGCCGTGCATGGTGCGCAGGACGTCGGCGCCCTGGATGATGTCGTTGTTCATGGCGCCGTTCTGGGTGGCGAGCGCCTGGTAGAAGGTGTGGGCGGCGGTGGCGAGGTCACCGCTGAGCTGGGCCTCGGCGGTCTTGATGGCGGCCTCGCAGTCGTCCATCGCGCTGTGCATGCCCTGGCCGGCCTGGGTCAGGGCATCGGCGGCCTCGTCGATGTTGGCGTGGTTGAGCAGGATGGCGGCCATGGGGGGTCCTCTCGGTCGGGTCGGGTCGTCGGGGCGGTCTGAGGCGGCTTGGGTCAGCGGGGGTTGAGGCCGTTGCGGACCTCGTCGGAGGCGCCGCCGCCCCAGCCGCTCCCGGTCTCCAGGGCCTCGTCGTGGGCGGTGTTGACCTGCCCGTGGCCGCTGGAGAAGTTGGCGTGGAAGGTCTGGTAGGCGTTCTTGAGCTGCTGGTAGCGGCTCTGCCAGTCGTCGATCTTCTGCTGGTAGGCGGTGCTGCAGGCCGCCTTGAAGTGGTCCTGGACCTCGCGGTTGACGGCCTCGACCTGCGAGGCGGCGCGCATCATCGTGTCGATGTGGGTCTCCAGGGTCGCCAGGACGCTCCGGACAACCGCGTCGTCCGTCTGCAGGTTGGGTGCCACCATCGGGGGTTCCTTCCTTCGGGCCCGGCTTCGGCTGCCGGGCTCACTCGACTCAACGGAACTGCGGGGGGCGGCGGTTCACCGCAGGCAGGTGGGGCCGGCCGGGCTCGGTGCGGCGGCGGCGCCGGTGAGCGCGGCCGGGTCGAGGCTGGGGCCGGTGGGCAGCAGGGTCAGCAGCGCCTCGGGCAGGCCCGGGGGGGCGACCTCGCCGTAGCCGAGCTGTTTGGCGACCTCGGGCGAGGGCAGCGGGTACTTCACCCCGGTGTCGGTGACCAGGTAGAGGGTGGTGCCGGTGCCGGCGGTGGACAGCGCGCGCACCAGGGCGCCGCCGCCGGGGCGCACCGCGATGGTGTCGGCGGTGGCGCAGGCCGCCTCGACGCCGGGCTGGGCGGCGGGGGCGGGGCCCTGGAGGGCGGTGTCGTCGAGGAGGGTGACGGCGGTGGTGGGCGCGGGGTCGCCCGGGCGCAGCTCGGCGCAGACGTCGCGGCCCTGGGGGGCGGTCAGGAGCTCGGGCGGGGTGGTGGGCAGGGCGGTGGTGGGGGTGGCGGCCGTCGCGGGGGGCGCGCTGTGGGCGGCGAGGTCGGCGGGGCGCAGGGCGGCGGGGGTGACGGCGGCGCCCTGGTAGGCGATCTGCTGGGTGCGGGAGTCGTTGCGCAGCAGTTCGAAGGCCATCGTGGTGAGCGGGGTGAGTCCGGCGGAGGTGAGCAGGTAGGGGTCGCCACCGGGGCCGGTGAAGAGTTGTCCGATGCGGGTGGGGCGGGTGGCGAGGTCGGGGCCGGGGGTGCCGCGCTGGTCGATGTCGGGGGCGGCGAGGTCGGGGCCGGCGGGCAGGGCGTTGAGGAAGGCCTGGGGGACGGGCTGGGCGGTGGCGGTGCTCTGGCCGAGGGCCAGGCGGGCGCCGTTGTGGGTGTCCAGGCGCAGGCGGCGGCCGTGCCACAGCAGGTGGGTGGTGCCGTCGGGGGCGGTGACCAGGAGGGCCTGGTTGTCGGTGAGGGCGGTGCCGCGGGTGGTGGGGTCGATGGCGACGGCCAGTTGGGGCCGGCGGGCGCCGGAGGGGCCGGGGCGCAGGGCGGCGCAGGCGAGCCAGGGGGCGGTGGCGAGGCGGTCGGGTGCGGGCAGGCCGTCGGGGGCGCCGAGGATGCCGAGCGGGGTGCCGCGGGGGGTGCCGGCCAGGGAACGGACGCTGACCTGGTCGACGGTGAGCTGCTCGCCGGCGATCAGACGGGCGGTCGTCTCGTTGAGCAGGGGGTGGAGGGTGCCGTCGAGGTAGAGGTAGCGGGCGCCGCTCTCCTTGACCAGGACGAGGGTGCCGGGTTTCTTCCAGCCGGTGGCGCCACCGGGGACGAGGACGCCGTAGACGGCGGCGATCAGGCAGGCGAGGACGGCGATGACGATGCCGGTGACGATGCCGCGGGAGGTGCGCCCGGTGGGGGCGTCGGGGGCGTCGGGTTCGCCGCGGAGCATGCCGGTGGCGAGGCGGCCCATCACGAACAGGTGGGCCTGCACCTGGTCGCGCTTCGACTGCATGGCGTGGTTCTCCTCGGTGGCGGGGCGCGGGTTGCTCGCGTGGGCGGGGGCCGGGCGTGGGGTGTGCCGCTGGTGCGGGTTTCAGCCGGCGATGGCGCGTAGTGCCTGGTAGGCGCCGGCGGCGGAGAGGGCGAGCGGGAGCACGGTGATGGCGGCGAGGGTGTGCAGCAGGTCGGCGGCGCGGCCCCAGTAGGGCAGCAGGCGTCGGCCCGGGACGGTCCACGAGACGGCGGCCAGGACGGCGCCGGTGGCGAGCAGGGCGGCGAGCAGGACCAGACGGGCGGACGGGGACTGGCCGACGGCGAGGTGGGCGATGAGCACGGCGGGGCCCAGGGCGCCGGGGACGAGGACGGCCAGGCGCTGGGGGATGGCGCCGATGCCGCGGGCGTGCAGCAGGAGCAGCAGGGACAGCGCGCAGGTCAGGGCGGTGGGGGCCCAGCCGTCCTGACCGGCGAGGGCGGTCAGGCACCCGGCCAGGACGGGGGCGAGGGCGAGGTGGAAGGCCGTCAGGAAGCCGTCGGCGACGACGCTGCGGGAGCGGACGGAGGCGGCGGGGACGGCCTCGATGCCTTCCTGGAGTTCCTCGGCGTTGCGGGGCAGGGCGGGCAGGCGCAGCCCGGACAGGCGGAAGCAGAGGCCGGGCAGGAAGCCGGCGGTGGCGACCGGGAGGACGGCGAGGACGGCGGCGGTGGCGGGTGCGGTCAGCCCGGTGAGCAGCAGGGCGCCGGTGGCGGTGACGTGCAGGGCGAACAGGACCAGGCCGAGGAAGAGCGGGGCGGAGCAGCCGACGGCGGCCATGGCGAGGACGGCTGCTCCGGCGCCGGCGCAGCCGCCGGCGAGCAGGCGGGCTCCGGTGGCGGAGGGCCCGGTGTCGGTGGTGAGGAGGGCGCCGGCCAGGGCGAGGTAGGGCACGGCGGTGGCGCCGAGGGCGGTGCCGGCGGCGGCGTCGCCGACGGCCCGGGAGGCGCTGAGGGCGCCCAGGAGCAGGAACAGGCCGGTGATGGCGGCCGCGCCGGCGCGCAGCTGCGGCGGGCCGGGTAGGAGGAGGAGGGCGATGCCGCCGGCCAGGGCGGTGACGGCCAGGACGAGGGCGGTGTGGTGGGTGAGCGCCGGGCGCCAGGTGTCGGGGCGTTCGCGCATGCCGGTGGCGACGCCGTCGGCGAGGTCGTCGTAGTGGACCTCGGGCAGGGCGTCGCGGCGTGGGCGCAGGTAGAGGTCCTCGCCGTCGCGCAGGTCGAGGGCGTCGGCGCCGAGTTCCTCGTCCAGGGGCGGGTGGCCGAGGCGTTGGAGGACCCAGCCGTCGTGTTCGAGGCCCTGTTCGTCGAGACCCGGTTCGGCGGGGTCGAGGTCGGCGTGGGCGAGGACGGCGGGCAGCAGGTCGGCCAGGGGGATGTCGGCGGGGACGGCGAGTTCGAACACCGCCCGGGGGGCGTGGAACCTCAGTCGGCACAGTGCGGCGACGGCGGCCCCGTTGGCGCTCCCGTTCACGGTTCTCCCTCGTGGTCCGCGGCCCCGGCCGGGCCGGGGGGCCTGGGAGCGGGGCCGGCTCGGCGGTGGCTGGTCCTCGGAAGAGGGCGCGGCCGCCTGGGGCTGTCCGGGGGTGGCGGGTCGGGCGGCCACTCCCCGCCCGGTGGCACGGATGGCGGGGGGTGGTTGGTTCACCGCGGGCGGCAGCGGGCCGGGCGCGAGCGGGCCGGGCGGGGTGAACCGGGGGCGGGGTGGTGGCCGTGGTCCGGGTGGACGGTGTGCGTCCCGGGCGACGGCGCGCGGTGCGGGCCGTCCCCTGGTGCGAGGAGCGCTTTCGTTGAGTGTGGTGCTGGTCGACCGTCCGCCGCGGCGTCCCGGTCCGGCGATGCCCGACGGCGAGATCCAGTTGCAGGAGCCGCCGGTCCTGCCGGAGTCGCAGAGCGGCATGTCGAGCGTGATCTCGATGGCGCCGATGGCGCTGAGTTCGCTGTCGATGGTGTTCGTGTTCCTGCGCCCGGGTGAGGGCGGCGGGGTGCTCGGCTACGTGGCGATGGGCATGATGGGCCTGTCGGCGGTGGGCATGCTGGTGACGCAGCTGATCCGCGGTTCCAGCGACCGCAAGCGGGAGCTGCGGGCCGAGCGGCGGGACTACCTGCGGTACCTGTCACAGATGCGCAGGCAGGTGCGCGGGCACACCGTGCGTCAGCAGGAGGCGGCGGCCTGGCGGCACCCGGCGCCGGGGGCGGTGGCGTCGCTGATCCGCACCTCGCGGCTGTGGGAGCGGCGCGGCACGCACCCGGACTTCGGTGACGTGCGGGTCGGGGTGGGGCACCAGCGGCTGGCGGTGCGGCTGGCGCCGCTGTCGACCAAGCCGGTGGAGGACCTGGAGCCGTTGTGCGCGCACGCGCTGCGGCGGTTCATCCACGCCTACGGCACGGTCGCGGACCAGCCGATCGCGGTGTACGTGCGCGGGTACGCCCAGGTGCTGCTGCGCGGTGACGACCGGGCGGCGGCGCGGGCACTGGCGCGGGCGATGCTGGCGCAGCTGGCACTGTTCCACGCGCCGGACGAGCTGCGGATCGCGGTGGTGGCGGACGCGGAGCACCGGGAGCAGTGGGAGTGGGCGAAGTGGCTGCCGCACGCGCTGCACCCGGTGGACACCGACGCGCTGGGGCCGGTGCGGCTGGTGGCGGGGTCGGTCGCGGAGCTGGAGCAGGTCATGGGCGAGGAGTTCGCGGCGCGCGGGCCGTGGGAGCCGGAGGCGCAGCCGGGCCGGGACGAGCCGTTCACGGTGATCGTGCTGGACGGTGTGCCGGCCGGTCCCGGCAGCCGGGCGGCGCTGGCGGGGTGGCGCAACGCGGTCCTGCTGGACCTGGGTGAGGCGCTGGAGTGGAAGCCACTGCGGCACCGGCTGCGGCTGCGGATCGAGGAGGGGCGGCTGGCGATGGTCGGCGCGGACCGCAACCACCGTGACGAGGTGACCGAGCTGGGCCGGCCCGACGCGTTGTCGTTGCCGGCCGCGCGGCGGCTGGCCGCGCTGATGGCGCCCTACCGGCTCGGGGACCAGCTGGAGGCCGGGGAGCCGTTGGCGGGTGACTTCGACCTGGCGTCGCTGCTGGGCATCCGGAACCTGCACCGGCACGACGTGGCGCAGAACTGGGCGCGGCGCGGGATCGCCGACCGGTTGCGGGTGCCGCTGGGCATCGCCGCGGACGGCACGCCGGTGGAGCTGGACATCAAGGAGTCGGCGCAGGGCGGCATGGGCCCGCACGGGATGCTGATCGGGGCCACCGGGTCGGGCAAGTCGGAGCTGCTGCGCACGCTGGTGCTGGCGTTGGCCCTGACGCACTCCTCGGAGGTGCTGAACTTCGTGCTGGTCGACTTCAAGGGCGGCGCGACGTTCCTGGGTCTGGACCGGCTGCCGCACACCTCGGCGGTGATCACCAACCTGGCCGACGAGGCGGCGCTGGTGGACCGGATGCGCGACGCGCTGCACGGGGAGCTGGTGCGCCGCCAGGAGCTGCTGCGGGCGGCGGGCAACTACAGTTCGCTGCTGGACTACGAGACCGCGCGGGCGGGCGGGGCCGATCTGGAGCCGCTGCCGACGCTGTTCGTCGTGGTCGACGAGTTCAGTGAACTGCTGGCCGCGCACCGCGACTTCATGGATCTGTTCGTGATGATCGGCCGCCTGGGCCGCTCGCTGGGCGTGCACCTGCTGCTGGCCTCGCAGCGTCTGGACGAGGGCCGGATGCACGCGCTGGAGTCGCACCTGTCGTACCGGGTCGGACTGCGGACGTTCTCGGCGATGGAGAGCCGGGGCGTGCTGGGGGTGCCGGACGCCTACCACCTGCCCTCCCAGCCCGGCAACGGGTTCCTGCGCAGCGACATCGCCACCCTGACCCGGTTCAAGGCCGCGTACGTCTCCGGCCCGTACCGGGCGCCGCGCCCCGCGGCCGCGCGCCAGCAGGCCGCGGCCGGGCAGGTCGCCGTCTACGGCACCGGGTACGTGGCGCCGCGTCAGCCCGTCGCGGTGCCGGAGGAGCCGCAGGTGGAGGAGGCGCAGGACGGTGGCACCCTGCTCGCCATCGCGGCCGACAAGCTGCTGGACGCGGGACCGCCGGCGCACCAGGTGTGGCTGCCGCCGCTGGGGGTGCCGCCCACCCTGGACGAGCTGCTGCCGCCGCTGGCGCCGCACCCGGAGTACGGGCTGACCACCGAGGGCGGTACGGGCCGCGGCACCCTGAGCGTGCCGGTCGGCGTCGTCGACCGGCCCTTCCACCAGGTGCGCGACCTGCTCACCGCCGACCTCTCGGGGGCCGACGGCCACGTGGGGATCGCGGGTGGTCCGCAGAGCGGCAAGTCCACCCTGCTGCGGGCCCTGATGACGGCGCTCGCCCTCACCCACACCCCGCGCGAAGTGCAGTTCTACTGCCTGGACTTCGGCGGCGGCACGCTCTCCGCGCTGCGCGGTCTGCCGCACGTGGGCGGGGTCACCGGTCGGCACGACCCCGAGCGGGTGGTGCGCACGGTCGCGGAGGTCAACGCGATCCTCGCGCGGCGCGAGCTGCGCTTCGCCGAGCTCGGCATCGACTCGGTGGCGGCCTTCCGCCGGATGCTGGCGGCGGGTCAGCTGCCGCAGGAGGCGCACGGCGACGTCTTCCTGGTGATCGACGGCTGGAACACCGTGCGCCAGGAGTTCCCCGACCTCGCGCCGGCGCTGACCCTGATCGCCCAGCGCGGCCTCAACTACGGCATCCACCTGATCGTGGGCACCACCCGCTGGGGCGAGGTCACCGGCGCGCTGCGCGACCTGCTGGGCACCCGGTTCGAGCTGCGGCTCGGTGACCCCGTCGACTCCGCGATCGGCATGCGGGTCGCCGCGACGGTCCCCAAGCTCCCCGGCCGCGGTCTGACCGCCGAGGAACTGCACTTCCTCACCGCGCTGCCCCGGATGGACGGCACCGGCAGCACCGACGACCTCGGCGACGGGGTGGCGGACCTGGTCGACGCCGTGGCGGAGCACTGGACGGGGGCGCGCGCGCCCGAGGTCCGGATGCTGCCGCTGCAGCTGCCCGCCGCCGCGCTGCCCGCCCCCGAGGGCCGACTGCGCGTCCCGCTGGGGCTCCAGGACGTCTCGATGGACACGCTGTGGCACGACTTCGAGGAGACGCCGCACCTGGTGGTGGTCGGTGACAGCGAGTCGGGCAAGACGAACCTCCTGAAACTGGTGGCGGCCGGCATCACCAGCGCCTACCGCCCCGACCAGGCGCGGATCATGCTGGTCGACTACCGCCGGGTGCTGCAGGGCGCGGTACCGCAGGAGTACCGGCTCGGGCACGCGGTCGCCGTGGACGCGCTGCGTCAGATCGTCGACGGCGCGGCGCGGGCGATGGCCAACCGGCTGCCCGGCGTGGACATCCCGCCGGAACGGCTGCGGCTGCGGGACTGGTGGGAGGGCCCGGAGCTGTTCATCCTGGTCGACGACTACGAGCTGGTCGCCGGCTCCCCCGGCGGGATGTCCGCCCACCCGTTCGCACCGCTGCTGGACTACCTGGCGCAGGGTGTCGAGCTGGGCCTGCACCTGATCGTGGCGCGCAGCGCCAACGGCATCGGACGGGCCTCCTCGGACCAGCTCCTGCGCAAACTGGAGGAGGTCAACACCCCGGTGGTGCTGCTGTCCTGCCCGCCGAGCGAGGGCTTCCTGTTCGGCAACACCAAGCCCCGCGCCCTCCCGCCCGGGCGGGCCCTGCACATCACCCGGCGCCGCACGGTGCAGGTGCAGACCGCCGCCGTCGACGAGGACGCAGGGGCGCAGCGGTGAGCGCCGCGCCGGTGCGGCGCTGGCTGACCCGTCACCGCGACGCCCCGGCTCCCGCGGTGCTGCACGAGGCGGGTCCGCACTTCGTCATCGCACCCGGCGCGGCGCACGGGGCCGGGGCGGCGCCAGCGCTGCCCGCCGAACTCGCCGCCGCGCTCGCCGCACTGCCGTCCGTGGTGGGGACCGTGACGGTGCTGGCGGCGGCCGCCGACGCGCAGCCCGTCCTGCTCGCGAGCCTGGCGGAGCTGGCGCGCACCGCGGCCGTCCGGCGGGCCGGGATCCTGGTCCTGGCGGCCTCCGGCCTGGCCACCGCCCAGCCGGACGGCAGACGGCCCGCCCAGCGGATCGCCGAACTGGCCGCCACCGGCATCGTCGCCCCGGACGGCGTCGTCACCCTGCGGCCCGACGGGACCCTGCTGGCCGACGGGGCCGGCCCGGGATCGCCGGCATCCTGGTGGCTGTTCACTCCGGCCGGCCCGGCCCGCCGGCTCGGGCCGGTGTGGCCGCTGCCGGAGACGGCGGACGTCACGGCCGCCCGGGTGTGGGCGGCAGACCCGGCGGAGCCTCGGACACCGCGGCCCGGGAGCGCCGGGCCGGCCCCTCGGGCGGCGTCCGCCCCCGCCGTACCGGTACCCGGCACACCCGTACCGGCCGCGACGGGCCCGACGGCCCCTCAGGCACCTCCGCCCGCCCCGGCGCCGGTGGCGGGCGACGAGCGCGACCCGCTCGGCGGGGGCCCGCTGGTGACCGAGCTGCCGGGCGGCTACTGGCTCCACGGCGAGTCCGCCCCCGATGTCCGTTCCGGCCCGTTGGACCTCGCCACGGCGGCGCCGGGCACCCTGGTCCTGGTCGTCGGCCACCCCGGCGCGCCCCTGCCCGCGGCCGCCGGGGTCGCCGAACGGCTGGCCCGGGTCCGGCCCGTTCCGGCCGAGCTGCTGGTGAGCGCGCCCTGGGCGGCCACCGCGGCGCTGGTCGCGCTGACCGCCGCCCTCGCGGCCGAGCTGGGCCGCGACGTCCGGGCCGCCGTCGGCCTGCCGATGCGCACCGCGGACGGCTGCTCCGCCCGCGTCCTGGCCGCCGACGGCACGCCCGGCTGGGAGCCGTGGCTGACCGAGCTGACCGCCTCACCCGGGCGGGGCCGCGTGGTCGCCTCCGCCTGGCGCCCCCTGCCCGACGGCACCCCGCCCGACGGCCCCGCGCTCTACCGCGCGCCGGTGGCGGGCTGGCGCCTGGAGGCGGTGCCGGCCGGCCTGTGGCTGCGCCCCGACGACCCGCCGCGGGACCACGGCCCGCGGCTGCTCGACCCCGGGCCGGACCGCCCCCTGCTCATCGTCGGCTCGGCCGACCGGACGGTGCCGGCGGAGGTGCTCGCCGTCGTGGACGGCCTGCTGACGGCCCTCACCGTCCCGGGCGCGGCGGTACCGGGACTGCTCCTGAACGGCCCCACCCGCGCGCCCGCCCCCTTGACCGCGCCCGCGACCGAACCTGCCACCGATGCCGGCCTCCCGGCCCCGCCGACGCCGACCGCCACGTCCACCGGCCCCTCCCCCGCACCCGGTCCCGGCCCCGCCGGGCAGGACCCGGACGGCACGGACGCCCCCGGCCCGGAGGCCGGACCGGCGCACGCGCCCGCGGAGACGGGCCCGGAGTCCACCGGCTCCCCCGGGCCGGACACCGAACCCACCGTCATCCTGCCCACCACCACCGACCACGCCGCCGAGCCCACGACCGCACCGGGCGGCGCGGGCGACGGCGACGGCGAGGACACGGCCGAGGTCCCCGCCGTGCCCCGGCTCATCGCGCCGGACGGCGCCTTCAGCTCGGGGCGGCCGTCCACCGCCGCCGAACGGGCCGCCTTCCGGGCCCTGCTCGGCCCGCACTTCCACCGCTACGCCAGCCAGGCCGAGCAGGTCGCCCTGCGGCTGCCGGCGCTGCGTTCACAGCCCCGCGACGACCTGAAGGACGACCTCGCGGCCGTGTACCTGCACCACGCCGACACCGGGATCCCCGCGTCCCGCACCGAGTTGGTGGCCGCGGCGCGCCGGCCCGGCGGACCGGGACCGCTGGAGCTGTACCTGGCGTGCCTGGGTTCCGGGCTGCGCCGGCTGCCCAACCACCGGGGCGCCGTGCTGCTGGGCTCGGACGCGGGCGAGGAGGTGCTGCGCCACTACGTGCGGGGGGCGCTGCTGACCGAGCCCGCTCCGGTCGTCGGGACTCCGGAGGCCGACCTCGCCCCGGGGACGTCGACGGAGTTCCTCGTCTGGTCGGCCACCGGCCGCCGGACGTCCGTGATCGCCGACGACGGCGACCCGGAGGTGGTCTTCCCGCCCGGCTCGCGCTTCCGTGTCCTGGACGTCCTGCCCGGCGGCGAGGACCGCCCGGTCCGGGTGCTGCTGCGCGAGGCGGCCCCCGGCCCTGCCGCGACCGGCCCCACCGCGGACACGGCGGCCGAGGAGCACGACGCGCAGGCCCGGACCCGGCTGCTGGCGTGGCAGGACCGCCGCGATCTGCTGCCGCCCGCGCGGCTGCGCCCGCCGGCCCGCCCGGAGCGGCTCCGCCTGACGCCGGGAGTCGCCGCCGGGTGAGGCGCGCGGGGCGGCAGTCGCGTCCGCGAGACGGTTCGGATGCCCCCGCCCTCGCGCGTCGCGCGCGTGGAGGGGGCGGCCCTCACTCCTTCGGAGCCTCCGGTTCCTCGACGAAGTCGACGCGCTTGAACTGCTTGTTCATCGACTTGACCAGGAACCAGGTGGCGACGCCGAGGGCGGCGAAGACGACGAAGCCCAGCAGTCCGGGGGTCACCTTGGTCTCGTCGAGGGCGAGCTCGGCGGCGAGGTGGGTGAGGTTCACGGGGGCACTCATATCTCTATGGTGGCCCGGCTCACGGGGAGCCGGGCCATCGGGGGGTGGTTCAGTCGCGCGTGTCGGTGGCCTCGGCGGCCAGGGTGGGGGTGCGCAGGCCGGCGAACAGGTCGTCCTCCGGCAGGTCGACGTCGATCAGGGTCCGGGCCAGCTCGTAGTCCTCGGTCGGCCAGACCTCGCGCTGGACGTCCAGCGGGACGCGGAACCACGGCCCGTCCGGGTCGATCTGGGTGGCGTGCGCGATCAGCGCGCGGTCCCTGGTCTCGAACCAGTCGTCGCAGCGGACCCGGGTGGTGATCTCGCGCTCCTTGCGGCCGCTCTTCTCCCAGCCCTCGATCCACTCGCCGTACGGCGACTCGTGGCCGTGCTCGGTGAGGTACGCGTGCAGCTCGCGGATCCGGCCCATCGGGAAGCCGTGGTTGTAGTAGACCTTCAGCGGCTGCCAGGGCTCACCGGACTCCGGGTAGGCGTCCGGGTCACCGGCGGCGTCGAAGGCCAGCATGGTGATCTTGTGGGTCATGATGTGGTCCGGGTGCGGGTAGCCGCCGTTCTCGTCGTAGGTCGTGATGACCTGCGGCTTGAACTCGCGGATCAGCCGGACCAGCGGCTCGGCCGCCTCCGCGACGTCCTTCAGGGCGAAGCACCCCTCGGGCAGCGGCGGCAGCGGGTCGCCCTCGGGCAGGCCCGAGTCGACGAAGCCCAGCCAGGCCTGCCGGACCCCGAGGATCCGGCGCGCCTCGTCCATCTCCTTGCGCCGGACCTCGTGGATGTTCTCCTCGATCTCCGGCTTGCCCTGCAACTTCGGATTGAGGACCGACCCGCGTTCCCCCCCGGTGCAGGTGGCCACCAGCACGTCCACCCCCTGGTCGACGTACATGGCCATGGTGGCAGCGCCCTTGCTGGACTCGTCGTCCGGGTGGGCGTGCACCGCCATCAGTCGCAACTGCTCAGTCAACGCGTGCGTTCCTTCCACAATGTCTGGGCCTTCCGCGAAGTCCGGTCTGCCCACCGTCCGAGCCGCTCGGTTCGGGCCGCGTCACCGCGGGCCCGCCGCCGGGAGCGCCGCGGCAGGACCTCACCACGCCGCCGGCACGACGCCGACACGGCCGAGCAGCGCCCCCGCCGGACCGGCCGCGGGCGTGCCCCTCCTATAGTGACGGACTGGAGGAGCGTCGCATTCCCCCGGCACCACCGCGGGGGGTACCTCCCGGAGAGGACTGAGCCCGATGAGCGCAGGCACCACCACCCCGCAGCTGCCCGAGGGGCGCTACGGCCGGCGCGGCGACCGCGAGTCCGACCGCCGTCTCAAGGTGGCGGGTGCGGTCTGCGGCGTGCTGGGGCTGGGCCTGGTGGCCTGGCTGGGCGGCTCGTACCTGATCCGCGAGACCACCATCAACGGCAGCGTCCCCTCCTTCCAGGCCGTCTCGGACACCGAGGTGCAGCTGCACCTGGCGGTGCGCAAGAGCGACGGCACGGCGGGCAGCTGCACCGTCCGCTCGCAGGGCGAGAACGGCGCGGTGGTCGGGGTGGCCGACTTCCCCGTACCGGCCGCCGGCGGCGACTACGACGCCGTGGTCAGCCTGCGGACCACCGCCCGCGGCACCACCGCCGAGCTGCTGGGATGCACGCCGGCGAAGTAGCGGCCGTCGATCGCGACCCGCCCGGGCGCATATTCGATCGCAAGAGCGGGAATCCGTCAGGATGTCCCGCACACCGGTCCTGTACATCTCGGCGCAATGCTGTCGTCAATGACGCGCCGACGACTCTCCCGCTTGTCGGCCGGAGTTGTTAGGCTCGTGGTTTCGCCCCTTCCGCACCGAGAGGTACGGGAGCGGGCGTTGCTTTGTAGTTACGACCGATATCTCCACCGCCACCCTGCTGACGACTCACACCCTCAGCACAGCCCCAGCACCTACGAGGAGCACCCGTGACCCAGACCAGCGAGAACGTGACCTGGCTCACTCAGTCCGGCTACGACCAGCTCAAGGCCGAGCTGGAGCATCTGAGCGGCCCCTGGCGCATCGAGATCGCCCAGAAGATCGAGGCGGCGCGCGAGGAGGGTGACCTCAAGGAGAACGCCGGTTACCACGCGGCCAAGGAGGAGCAGGGCAAGTACGAGCTGCGGATCCGCCAGCTCACCCAGCTCCTGGAGCGCGCCAAGGTCGGCGAGGCCCCCGCGGACTCCGGCGTGGTGGCCCCCGGCATGGTCGTCACGGTCGCCTTCGACGGCGACGAGGACGACACCATGACCTTCCTGCTCGGCTCGCGCGAGATGGCCGGCAGCGACGACCTCGACGTGTACTCCCCGCAGTCGCCGCTGGGCCGCGCCATCGACGGCAAGAAGGTCGGCGACGAGGCGACGTACGAGCTGCCGAACGGCAAGGCCGCCTCGGTCACCGTCACCGACGCCAAGCCGCACAACGGCTGATCCCCCGCACCTGACGCCGAGGGCGGCCGTGGACGAGGTCCACGGCCGCCCTCGCGGCGTCCCGGCGGCCGGGCTCAGCCCGAGGCCGAGCGGTACTTGCGCACCGACAGCCAGGAGAAGACGGCGGTGATCAGCACCGACCAGAGCACCGACATCAGCTCCGCGTGCTGCATCGGCCAGGCGCTGTCCACCGGCCCGACCTGGTTGCCGAACAGGTTGCGGCAGGCCTGCACGGTGGCGCTGAACGGGTTCCAGTAGGCGATCCCCTGCAACCAGCCCGGCATCGAGCTGATCGGCACGAAGGCGTTGGAGATGAAGGTCAGCGGGAAGAGCCAGATCAGCCCGGCCGAGGTGGCCGCCTCGGGACTGCGGACCGAGAGGCCGATCAGCGCGCCGATCCAGGAGAACGCGTAGCCGAGCAGGAGCAGCAGCCCGAACGCGGCGAGCGCCTTCGGCACCCCCTCGTGGATCCGCCAGCCGACCAGCAGCGCCACCACCGCCAGCACCACCAGGGTGAAGGCGGTCTGGCAGAGGTCGGCCAGGGTGCGGCCGACCAGCACCGCCGAGCGGGCCATCGGCAGCGAGCGGAAGCGGTCGACCAGCCCCTTGGTCATGTCCTCCGCGATGCCGGCGGAGGCACCGGCCGTCGCGAAGGTGACCGTCTGGGCGAAGATGCCGGCCATCAGGAACTGGATGTACGAGTCGGAGCTGGCCTGCGTCCCGGGGATCTGGATCGCCCCGCCCATGACGTAGGAGAACAGCAGCACGAACATCACGGGCTGCATCAGTCCGAAGACCACGATCTCGGGGATCCGGGTCATCCGGCGCAGGTTGCGCCGGGCGACCACCCAGGAGTCGTGCAGGGTGGCCGCCGCGCCCCGGCGCTGCTTCGGTACCGCCCCGCCGATGGCGTGCTCGGTGGCAGTGGTCATCTCACCGTTCCTTTCCGGCGGGGACGGCCTGCTGGTCCGGGTCCTGGCCGTCCTCGCCGGCCCGTCCCCCGCCGTGCCCGCCGTGCCCCTTGCCCCGGCCCCTGCCGGCGGCGCCGCCCTCCTCGTCCTCGGCCGCCGTGACGTGGCCGGTGAGCGAGAGGAAGACGTCGTCCAGGGTCGGGCGGCGCAGGCCGATGTCGTCGATCTCGATGGAGCGGGCGTCCAGCTCGCGGATGGCGTCGGCGAGCACTCGCGCGCCACCGCTGACCGGCACGGTGATCCGACGGGTGTTCCTCTCCACCGCCGGATCGCCCTTGGCGTACTCGGACAGCGCCTCGACGGCCTCGGCGACGAGGTCGGCGCGGTGCACCACGACCTCGATCCGCTCGCCGCCGATCTGCGCCTTGAGCTGGTCGGCCGTGCCGCGGGCGATCACCCGGCCGTGGTCGACCACGGCGATGTCGTGGGCGAGGCGGTCCGCCTCCTCCAGGTACTGGGTGGTGAGCAGCAGGGTGGTGCCCTGCTCCACCAGGGTCTCGATGACCTCCCAGAGGGCCAGCCGGTTGCGCGGGTCGAGTCCGGTGGTCGGCTCGTCCAGGAACATCACCGGCGGCCGGACCACCAGCGCGGCGGCCAGGTCGAGCCGGCGCCGCATGCCGCCGGAGTAGGTCTTGGCGGTGCGGTCCCTGGCCTCGGAGAGGTTGAACCACTCCAGCAGCTCCAGCGCCCGGGCCTTCGCCGCCCGGCCGGTCATCTGGTACAGCTCGCCGACCATCTGCAGGTTCTCGAACCCGGTGAGGTACTCGTCGACGGCGGCGTACTGGCCGGAGAGGCCGATCAGGCTGCGCACCTGGTTGGGGTGTTTGAGGACGTCGACCCCGGCGACCACCGCACGGCCGGAATCGGGCCGGAGCAGGGTCGTGAGGACGCGCACGGTGGTGGTCTTGCCGGCTCCGTTCGGGCCGAGCAGCCCCAGCACCGTGCCCTCGGGGACGTCGAGGCTGACGCCGTCCAGGGCTCGTACGTCACCGAAGGTCTTCACCAGGTTCTCGGCTTGGATGGCTGGCGCCATGGCCTGCCTCATCTCCTCGGACGACAGGGGCGCTGTCGCTTGGGCGAATTCCAGTGGTCTGTCCCACTCTGCCCCGAATGCGGGCAGGCGGGCGACTCGGTCCTCGCCGGGCGGGCGACTCGGCCGCCGCTCCGAGGGGCCGGAGGCATCCGGCGCCGGGCGCGCGCGCTCAGTGCGAGACGACGTACCCGGCTTCGCGCAGTTCCCCGACCACCACCGCGCAGTGCTCGGGCCCCTTGGTCTCCAGATGGAGGTCCACCTCGACCTCGGCCAGCCCGAGCTGCGGGTCGATCCGCACGTGCGCCACGTCCAGCACGTTCGCGTCCACCCGGGTGAGCACCCCGAGCAGGTCCGCCAGCGCGCCCGGCCGGTCCGCCAGCCGCACCCGCAGCGACAGGTAGCGCCCGGCCGCCGCCAGACCGTGCCGCAGCACCCGCTGCATCAGCTGCGGGTCGATGTTGCCGCCCGAGAGCACCGCCACCACCGGGCCCTCGAAGGACTCCGGCTGCTCCAGCAGGGCCGCCACCGGGCTCGCCCCGGCCGGCTCCACCACCAGCTTCAGCCGCTCCAGGCCGAGCAGCAGGGCCCGCGAGAGGGAGTCCTCGGAGACCGTCCGCACACCGTCCGCCAGGGCGTTGATCACCTCGAACGGGATGTCCCCGGGCCGGCCGACCATGATCCCGTCCGCCATGGTGGCGTAGCGCTCCAGCGTCACGGGCCGGCCCGCCGCCAGCGAGGGCGGGTACGCGGCCGCGGCGGCCGCCTGCACCCCGATCACCCGCACGTCCGGGCGGATCGGCTTCACCGCCGCCGCGATCCCGGCCAGCAGCCCGCCGCCGCCCACCCCGACCAGGATGGTGCGCACCTCCGGGCACTGCTCCAGGATCTCCAGGCCGACGGTGGCCTGCCCGGTGACCACGTCCCAGTGGTCGAAGGGGTGGATGAAGACCGCGCCGGTCGCCTCCGAGTAGCGCTGCGCGGCCCGCAGCGCCTCGTCCACCGTGGCACCGGAGAGCCGGACCTCGGCGCCGTACTCGCGGGTCGCCGCGACCTTGGGCAGCGGCGCGGCCACCGGCATGAAGACCGTCGAGCGGACCCCGAGCAGCGCGGCCGCCAGCGCCACGCCCTGGGCGTGGTTCCCGGCGCTCGCCGCGACCACCCCGCCGGCCCGCTGCACCGGCGAGAGCCCCGCGATCCGCACGTACGCCCCGCGCAGCTTGAACGAACCGGTGCGCTGGAGGTTCTCGCACTTCAGGTGGACCGGCGCGCCGATCAGTGCGGACAGGTGCCGGCTGCCCTCCATCGGTGTCACCCGGGCGACCCCGGCGAGCATCTTCTGGGCGCCGCGGACATCGTCGATGGTGATCGGCCAGCTGTGCATGGCGCCAGCCTACGGCGGGCGGGAGTGCCAACCCGGGATGTCGGCACTGTTCCCGGGCCCGCCCGGCCCGCGTACGCTGCTGGTCCTGAGCCTCCCTCACCGCACGACGATCGTGAGCCGCGATGACGACGACCTCGCCCCAGGCCACCGACCGCACCGACCCCCTGCACGCCCAACTCCAGTACCAGCTGGCGGTGTTCGCCCGGCGCATGGAACAGGTCCGCAGCTCCGACGGGGTGGGCGTCCTGGACCGGGCCGCCTATCTGCTGCTCGACCGGCTGGAGCGGCACGGACCCGCCAACGTCAAGGCCCTGGCCGACGCCCTGGGCGTCGACTCCTCCACCGTCACCCGGCAGGTCGCCCCGCTGGTCGCGGCCGGGCTGGTCGGCCGGGTCCAGGACCCGGCCGACCGCCGGGCCGTACGGCTCGCCCTCTCCCCCATCGGTGCCCGCCGGCTGGCCGAAGTCCGGGCCGGGCGGGCCGAGTTGGCCCGCCGGCTGGTGGCCGACTGGCCGCCCGAGGAACAGCGCGCGTTCTGCGCCCTGCTGGCCCGCTTCAACCACTCCATGGAGTCGTACACGGCGGGCCGGCAGGGCGGCTAGGCACCGTCAGCCGAGGGCCTGCTGGAGGTCGGCCAGCAGGTCGTCGATCGACTCGATGCCGACCGAGACGCGCACCAGGTCGGCGGGCACCTCCAGGGCCGAACCGGCCACCGAGGCGTGGGTCATCCGGCCCGGGTGCTCGATCAGCGACTCGACGCCGCCCAGCGACTCGCCGAGGGTGAAGAGCTGCGTGCGGTTGCAGACCTCGACCGCCGCCTCCTCGCCGCCGTTGACGCGGAACGAGACCATGCCGCCGAACGCCTTCATCTGCTTGGCGGCGATGTCGTGGCCGGGGTGCTCGGGCAGGCCCGGGTAGAGCACCTGGCTCACCTTGGGGTGGCCCGCCAGCAGCTCGGCGACCTTCTCCGCGTTCGAGCTGTGCCGGTCCATCCGGACGCCGAGCGTCTTGATGCCGCGCAGCACCAGCCAGGCGTCGAACGGGCCGGAGACGGCGCCCATCGCGTTCTGGTGGTAGGCGACCTCCTCGCCGAGGCCCGCCTCGGCCAGCACCAGCGCACCGCCCACGACGTCCGAGTGGCCGCCCATGTACTTGGTGGTGGAGTGCACGACGGCGTCCGCGCCGAGCGCGATCGGCTGCTGCAGGTACGGGCTGGCGAAGGTGTTGTCGACCACCAGCAGCGCGCCGGCGCCGTGCGCGACCTCGGCGAGCGCGGTCAGGTCGGTGATGCCCAGCAGCGGGTTGGACGGGGTCTCCACCCAGACCGCGCGGGTGTTGGGGCGCAGCGCCTCGCGGACGGTCGTCAGGTCCTGGAAGTTCGCGACGGAGAACTCGACGCCCCAGCGGGTCAGGACCTTGGCGAAGAGCCGGAAGGTGCCGCCGTAGGCGTCGTTGGGGATCACGATGTGGTCGCCCGGCTTGAGGATGGTGCGCAGCAGGGTGTCCTCGGCGGCCAGGCCGGAGGCGAAGGCCAGGCCGCGGGAGCCGCCCTCCAGCGCCGCGAGGCACTCCTCCAGCGCGGTCCGGGTCGGGTTGGCGCTACGGCTGTACTCGTAGCCGCCCCGGAGGCCGCCCACCCCGTCCTGCTTGTAGGTGGACACCTGGTAGATCGGCGTGACGACGGCCCCGGTCTGGGGGTCTGCTTCCTGACCCGCGTGGATGGCGAGGGTCTCGAAGCCCTGGGGAAGCTGGTGCTCGGTCATGACAACGAGCGTAGTGGGCGAATGCCGGTGCGCCTCCCGGAAGGGTCGCCGCCGTCCGGAAAGCGCCGGGGCTGCCCGGAATCCGGCGGCGGCCGTGAGCGTTGAAGGCTGCACAACGGTTCCCGACCCAGCTGGAGCAGGCCGTGCTGTTCAACCGCGACAAGACCTCGCTCGTCCCCGCCGACCAGGCGCTGCCCGGCCGGGAGACGCCGGGCTTCACCCTGCGCGAGCCGCACACCGTGCTCGGCACCCCGCTCACCGGCCCGTACCCGGCCGGGCTGGAGGTGGCCGACTTCGGGCTGGGCTGCTTCTGGGGCGCCGAGCGCACGTTCTGGCGGCTGCCCGGCGTCTGGACGACCCTGGTCGGCTACCAGGGCGGGCACACCCCCAACCCCACGTACGAGGAGGTGTGCAGCGGCCGGACGGGGCACACCGAGGCGGTCCGGGTGGTCTTCGACCCGGCGGTCGTCTCGTACGAGCGGCTGCTGAAGACCTTCTGGGAGGCGCACGACCCGACCCAGGGCAACCGGCAGGGCAATGACGTCGGCACCCAGTACCGGTCCGCCGTCTACACCCACTCCCCGGCCCAGGCCGCGACGGTGGCCGCGAGCCGCGAGGCGTTCCAGCCGGCGCTGACGGCGATCGGCCTGGGGCCGATCACCACCGAGATCGCCCCGGCGGGCCCGTTCTACCCGGCCGAGCCGTACCACCAGCAGTACCTGTCCGACGCCAAGAACCCGAACGGCTACTGCGGCCTCGGCGGCACCGGCGCCAGCTGCCCGATCGGCGTGGCCCGCACCGGCGACTGACCCGCCCGGCGCCGGGCCTCAGGCCCGGCGGACTTCGTGCTGGAAGCAGCCGAACTCCACGGCGCGGACGTGCACCACGGCCACCTCCGGGTCGGCGAGCAGCTCCGCGGCGGCCGCCTCGGCGGTGTCGGGGGTGACGGGCACCCCGCCCAGGATGTGGCCGTGCCGGTCGTAGGCCCGCAGCACCCGCGCGCCCAGGTGGTACCCGGCCGGCCAGGCCGGGCCCGCTCCGGCGCAGGCGTGGTCGTGCAGGAAGACCGGGCCGACCTCGTCGTACGGGCCCGGGTCGGCGCCGGTCTCGGCGGCCCAGCGGCGCAGCGGCGCGTAGCCGACCAGCGCGATCCGGTCGCCGGGCAGCGCCCGGGTGAGGCAGCAGCGCAGCGGGGCCCCGCCGGTCCGGTCCACCGACCGGACCGGCGGGCGCCCCGCGTCGTCGCGTTCCAGCAGGGCGCGGTGGACGGCCGGCTCGATCGGGCGGACGGCCGGGACGGGTGCGGTGGGATCGCTCATGCCGCCCAGCCTGCCGCCCGGACCGCCCGGTGTCCGGCGGGTTTCGGCCGTCGCGTTCGACGGCCCCGGACCGCCCCGCCGGCGCCCGCGGCGGCCCGCCCGGGGCCTCAGACCGCGCTGCCGGCCTTCCAGGCGGCCCAGCCCAGGTTCCAGCCGTTCAGGCCGTTGGAGGGCTCGACGGTCTTGTCGCCGGAGTTCACGACCTCGACGACGTCGCCGATCATCGAGCTCTTGTAGAACTTGTAGCCGTCCAGGCCCTGGTCCTGGCCGCCCTTGGCGTCCTTCAGGCCGACGCAGCCGTGGCTGGTGTTCTGGCTGCCGAAGATCGACGCCGGGGACCAGTAGTTGCCGTGGATGAAGGTGCCGGAGGTGGTCAGGCGCTGGGCGTGCGGCACGTCGGCGATGTCGTACTCGCTGCCGAGGCCGACGGTCTGCGAGTTCATCCGGGTCTGCTGGTACTGCTCCGAGATGACCATCTTGCCGCCCCAGGTGCGGTACTCCGGCGAGCCGCCGGAGATCGGGTAGACGGCGCTGACCTGGCCGTCGGTGGTGACGGTGAGCTTCTTGGCGGCGAGGTCGGCGACGCTGGTCTGCGCGCGGCCGATGGTGAAGCGGACGTCCTTGGACTGGGTGCCGTAGACGCCCTTGGCGGCCTGGACGTCCTTGAGCCGGAGCTGCACGGTGACCTTGGTGCCCTTGGCCCAGTACTCCTGCGGCCGGAAGTCCAGGCGGGTGCTGGAGAACCAGTGCCCGACGATCTCGACGCCGGGCTCGGCTGTCACGGTGATCGCCTGCTGGACGGCCTTGCGGTCGGTCACCGGCTTGCTGAAGTTGATCGAGACCGGCATGCCGACGCCGACGACCGAGCCGTCCTCGGGGGTGAAGTAGCCGACGAAGGTGTTGGCCGGGGTCGCCGTGGTGAAGACGGCGTTGGCGTCCGCCTCCAGCTTGTCCTTGTCGGTGGCCGAGGCGGTGACGGTGTACTTGGTCCCGCTGGCGGGCGCGGCGGCGGACGTCCAGCCGGTGCCGTCCGAGGAGAGCTCCCCGGCCAGCGCCTTGCCGGTCGAGTCGGTGACCTTGACCGAGCCGAGGGTGCCGCCCGTGACGGTGACCCGGACCGGCTCGCTGAAGCTGGCGGCGGTGGAGCCGTCGGCGGGGGTGACGGTGATGACGGCCACCGAGGTCTTCGGCGCGCTGCTCGCGCTCGCGGGGCCGCTGCCCGTGGCGCCGCCGCCGGAGGATCCGCTGCCCGGGCCGGCGGCGCTCCCGCCGTCGCCCTTGCTGTCGTTGCACGCCGCCAGCAGCAGGACCGGCGCGCCGATCAGACCCGCCAGCACACCGCGCCGGCTCCAGTTCCCGCCGGCCGCCCGACCCTGCCCGTCCCGTGCCGTCACGTCGCCTTCTCCCTGCTGATCATCCCGGGCATTACGGATAGAGAAACGCAATCCGCCCTTTCACGGTTCCATCACCGACGAGTGGCGATCGTATGAGACTACTCAACTTCCTGCCAAATATGGACAAAATGCCCGGTCTGCGAAAGCAGACCGGGCACTCGCGGGCCGTGACGAAAAGTCGGTGAGGACTACTCGGCGGGCTCGTCCACCGTGTACTCGTCCCAGCCCTCCCCCTCGGCGTCGAACTCGGTCTGCGCGGACTCCCAGGTCGCCGAGGCGAGCTCGACGCCCGGGACGTCGCCGAGCAGGGCGACCGGGTCGATGAAGTGCGCGAGCGAACCCGACGGGTCCACCTCGATGGCCTCGACGGACTGGGCGCGCTCCTCGTCGTCGAGGTACTCGTCGTCCGCCACCTGCTGCAGGGCCGCCGCCTTGAGGGCCCCCTCGTCGGTGATCTCGGCGATGAGCTCGATGCTGAGCCGGACGTAGCGCGGTTCGTCCTGGCCGGTCGTGTCAGTGCTGGTCATGCGTGCGAGCGTACGGGAAACCGCTCCGGCCCGAAGGCACGCCGGGTCCGAGGGGCGGAGGGCGGCGGTTCCCGGCCGGGGCGCCCGCGGGCACGGCCGGCGAGCGGCCCACGGGGCGGGCGGACGCACGGGAAGGGCCGGCCCCTCCGAGGAGGGACCGGCCCTGCCGTCTCCGCCGGGGCTCCCCCACCCGGGAGCCGCGGAGACGCGCCGAGACGGCGCGGTGACGACCGCGGGAGCCGTCGCACCCTGATGACCGGCCGGAGCCGGACAGGGGCGGGACGACGACGCCCCCCGCGGTGGGCCCCTCCGCGCCCGCAACCGGGCACGAAGGGCAGGACACGGCCGGCCGGGTCAGGGCCGTCCGACGTGTCCGGAGACGACCACGACCACCGGGGAGCCGCTCCCGGACGGTTGTCGTCGCCTCGTTCGGCGTCTTGCCGTTGACCTCAACGATGCCCGACGCGTGTTAAGCGCGTGCTGCGCGCAGGTGACGCCGGTGTACCACTTCGCCCCCGGACGAGCCCTCAGCCGCTTGGGCGGGCGGCCTCGATGAGCCGCCGTCAGTGCGAGCTGCGGGCGGCCAGGAAGCCCAGCAGGTCCTGGCGGGTGACGATGCCCTGCGGCTTGCCCTCCACCAGCACCACGGCCGCGTCGGCCTTCTCCAGCACCGTCATCAGGTTGGTGACGGTCTCGCCCGAACCGACCACGGGCAGCGGCTTGGACATCACCTTGTCCAGTGTGTCGTCCAGCTGGATCTCGTTCGCGAAGACGCCCTCCAGGAGCAGCTTCTCGGCGACCGAGCCGATCACCTCACCGGCCATGATGTCGGGGTGGCCGGCCCCCGGGGAGACCACCGGCATCTGCGAGACGCCGTACTCGCGCAGCACCCGGACCGCCTCGGCGACGGTCTCGTTGGGGTGCATGTGGACGAACTGCGGGATGCCCTCGTGCTCGATGGCGTCCTTGCGGGCCAGCACCTCGGCGATGTGCGCCTCGTCGGTGGCCGAGGGCAGGAAGCCGTAGTCGGCCATCCAGTCGTCGTTGAAGATCTTCGACAGGTAGCCGCGGCCGCCGTCCGGCAGCAGCACCACCACGACGTCGTCCGGGCCCAGCCGCTCGGCCACCTCCAGCGCGGCCACCACGGCCATCCCGCAGGAGCCGCCGACCAGCAGGCCCTCCTCCTTGGCCAGCCGGCGGGTCATCTGGAACGAGTCCTTGTCGGACACGGCGACGATCTCGTCCGCGACGCCACGGTCGTAGGCGGTCGGCCAGAAGTCCTCACCGACCCCCTCGACCAGGTACGGCCGGCCGGTGCCGCCCGAGTAGACCGAACCCTCCGGGTCGGCGCCGACGACCTTGACCTTGCCGCCGGAGACCTCCTTCAGGTAGTTGCCGGTGCCGGAGATGGTGCCGCCGGTACCGACGCCGGCCACGAAGTGGGTGATCCGCCCCTCGGTCTGCTCCCACAGCTCCGGACCGGTGGAGTGGTAGTGCGAGGCCGGGTTGTCCGGGTTGGAGTACTGGTCCGGCTTCCAGGCGTTCGGCGTCTCACGGACCAGCCGGTCCGAGACGTTGTAGTAGGAGTCCGGGTGCTCCGGGGCGACGGCGGTCGGACAGACGACCACCTCGGCGCCGTACGCGCGCAGCGTGTTGATCTTGTCGGTGGACACCTTGTCCGGACAGACGAAGATGCACTTGTAGCCCTTCTGCTGGGCCACGATCGCCAGGCCGACACCGGTGTTGCCGGAGGTCGGCTCCACGATCGTGCCGCCGGGCTTCAACGCGCCCGAGGCCTCGGCGGCCTCGATCATGCGCATCGCGATCCGGTCCTTCACGGAACCGCCGGGGTTGAAGTACTCGACCTTCGCCAGCACTGTCGCGCTGATGCCGTCGGTGACCTTGTTGAGCTTGACCAAGGGCGTATTGCCGACCAGGTCGATGATCGAGTTGTGGTACCGCACGGGGGTCCTCCCGGTCTGTGGGCATGCGAGTGCTTTCGGTACTGCAAAGCCTAGGCCGTGCCACCGGCCCCGGCCCTCCCCTGCGTCACACCTGCGCCCCGCCCCCACGCGGCCCCCTTCCGGACCGCCGCCCGACCGCCGCCCGACCGCCGCCCGCGCGGTGCGCCCACGGATGGCCCAGTCCCGTCGATAGCGCACGGCCGAGGACGGGTAGGAGGTGTACAGGCAACGCGAGTGGCGGCTCCGACTGGGGGCGGCACGAGGACGCGAAGGGGGCACCGGATGCCAGGGGCACAGGAGTCGCGGGCCCGGGTGGCCCGCCGCATCGCCACCGCGGCGGCGTACGGCGGCGGCGGGCTCGGCCTGCTGGGCGTCGGCCTGGTCGGCGTGCTGCTGACCGAGAGCAAGCTGGCCGTGCAGGCCATCGGCATCCTGGAGGGCGACCCGCCCCGGGCCGACGGCGTCTACGGCGAGGCCTTCGCCGACGCCGGCAGCACCGGCCAGCCGCCCCTGGTGCTCGCCTTCCTCGGCGACTCCACCGCCGCCGGCCTCGGGGTGCTGCGCGCCCGCGACACCCCGGGCGCGCTGCTGGCCGCCGGCCTGGCGTCGGTGGCCGAGCGGCCGGTCCGGCTGGTCAACGTGGCCCGCTCCGGCGGACGCTCCGCCGACCTCTCCGGCCAGCTGGAGCTCGCCCTGCCGCACCGCCCCGACATCGCCGTGATCATGGTGGGCGCCAACGACGTGACCCGGCACAGCCCGGCCCAGCTCGCGGTGCGCCACCTCGGCGAGGCGGTCGCCGCGCTGCGCGCCAACGGCTGCGAGGTGGTGGTCGGCACCTGCCCGGACCTCGGCACCATCAAGCCGGTCCGGCCGCCGCTGCGCTGGGTGGCCCGGCGGGTCAGCCGGCAGCTGGCGGCGGCGCAGACCATCGCCGTGGTGGAGGCCGGCGGCCGGACGGTCTCGCTGGGCTCACTGCTCGGGCCGGAGTTCGCGGCCCGGCCGGAGATGTTCGCCGCCGACCGCTACCACCCGTCGGCCCAGGGGTACGCGACGGCCGCGATGGCCGTGCTGCCCTCGCTCTGCGCGGTGCTGGGCCTCTGGCCCGAGGACGAGCGGCCGGCCGGAGCCGTGCCGGGCGAGACGGTGCTGCCGGTGGCGGTGGCCGCGGCCGCCGCGGCGGGCCGCTCCGGCACCGAGGTGGCCGCCGTCGGCGCGGAGGGCGCGGGCCGGCGCTGGGCCCTGCTGCGCCACCGGCTGCGCGTCGGCCTGCCGGGCACCTGGGCCGCCGAGGGGTCCGCCGGGCGGTCGGCCCCGGCCGCCGGGCCCGACCGCGGGAACACGTCGGCCAGCTCACACGCCGGGGCGGGTGACGCCTGATCTACCAGACGGTAACTTTCCTCCCGGGCGTCCCCCGCGCACCCGGTCGTTCCCGTCGGACCGCCACCCGGACACCCCACCGCCCGAAGGTCACTCAGCGAGGAGCCCGTCATGCCCGAAGCCGTCATCGTCAGCGCCACCCGTTCGCCGATCGGCCGGGCTTTCAAGGGCTCCCTCAAGGACGTCCGCCCCGACGACCTGACCGCCCACATCATCGCCACCGCCCTCGCCAAGGTCCCCCAGCTCGACCCCCGCGACATCGACGACCTGATGCTCGGCTGCGGCCTGCCCGGCGGCGAGCAGGGCCACAACCTCGCCCGGATCGTCGCCGTCCAGATGGGCATGGACTACCTCCCCGGCACCACCGTCACCCGGTACTGCTCCTCCTCGCTGCAGACCACCCGGATGGCGCTGCACGCCATCAAGGCCGGCGAGGGCGACGTCTTCATCTCCGCCGGCGTCGAGACCGTCTCCCGCAGCGTCAACGGCACCTCCGACGGCATGCCCGGCACCATGAACCCGCTCTTCGACGACGCCCAGGCCCGTACCGCCCAGCGCGCCGAGCAGGGCGGTGGGGAGTGGCACGACCCCCGCGAGGACGGCCTCGTCCCCGACGCCTACATCGCGATGGGCCAGACCGCCGAGAACCTCGCCGCCCTCAAGGGCATCACCCGCGCCGACCAAGACGCCTTCGGCGTCCGCTCCCAGAACCTCGCCGAGGCCGCCATCAAGTCCGGCTTCTGGGAGCGCGAGATCACCCCCGTCACCCTCCCCGACGGCACCGTCGTCTCCACCGACGACGGCCCCCGCGCCGGCGTCACCCTCGAAGCCGTCTCCGGCCTCAAGCCCGTCTTCCGCCCCGACGGCACCGTGACCGCCGGTAACTGCTGCCCCCTCAACGACGGCGCCGCCGCCCTCGTCATCATGTCCGACACCAAGGCCCGCGAACTCGGCATCACCCCCCTCGCCCGGGTCGTCTCCACCGGCGTCAGCGCCCTCTCCCCCGAGATCATGGGCTACGGCCCCGTCGAGGCCTCCAAGCAGGCGCTGCGCCGGGCCGGCCTCACCATCGGCGACATCGACCTCGTCGAGATCAACGAGGCCTTCGCCGCCCAGGTCATCCCCTCCTACCGGGACCTGGGCGTCGACCTCGACCGCCTGAACGTCAACGGCGGCGCCATCGCCGTCGGCCACCCCTTCGGCATGACCGGCGCCCGCATCACCACCACCCTGATCAACTCCCTCCAGTGGCACGACAAGCAGTTCGGTCTGGAGACCATGTGCGTCGGTGGCGGCCAGGGCATGGCGATGGTCGTCGAGCGGCTCAGCTGAACCTCCCGGCGTCAACCCCGAAGGGTCCAGACCACCCATTTGGAGTGACGCACAGTAATTGAGGGCCGGATCACACCGCGAGGTCGATCCGGCCCTCTTTTCTTTCGAATCGGGCCCGGAAATCGACAGTGCGGAGCGGATCAACTCCGCTGCGTAGAACGGTGTTACCTAACAATTTGGGGACAAGAGCGAAAGTCCCGGGCAAATTAGACATTCGCCACTGCGGTAACAGCCTCGTATGGGGCAATGTGGAGAGGTAACCCCGTTCCACTCCTCCCTAGGAGTACGTTCCGTGAGCGCCGTCTACACCCTCCTCCTGCTGATACTGATCGCCGTGACGACCGCCGTGCTGGTCCACCTCCGCGGGCTCTCCCGCCGGCTGGACGCCCGGGCCGCGGCCACCGCCACGCCCGCACCGGTCGACGAGGCCGCGATCCGCCGCGCCGTCGCCGAGGCCCTCGCCGCCGACCGCGAGCGGGAGATCACCGAGGCCCGCGCCTTCTGGGCCGAGCAGGAGGCCCGCGCGGCCGAGGACGCGCCACTGTTCGACTCCCCCTTCGCCGGCGTGCTCGGCTCCACCGACGAGTGGCCGCTCTTCTTCCCCCGGCCGACCGGTCCGCAGGAGGCCGCCGACAACGCGGGCACCATGGACCCGGAGTTCGGTGAGGCGCTGCGGTCGGCGCTGGAGGACCTGATCAACGAGGGCGGCGCCGAGCCCGACGCGCCCGGGACCGACGGCGGCGCCCCGCTGCGCCCGGGGCACCCCGCGGGGGTCCCGGTCGCCGAGGTCGGCGGCGACGCCCGGGCCCGCCGCGAGGCCGACCTGCTGGCCACCGGCCTGGAGGCCGGACTGCTGGACGCCGAGCCGATGGTCGAGGACGCGCCCGCGCCCGCCCCCGACCCGCGCCGCCACCCCTCGCACCCGGACTTCGTGCCCAGCCAGGCGCCGTCCCGCGAGTGGACCGACACCCGGCTGGCCACCCTCGCCGAGGAGGGCGTGGCGCTGACGGACGTCCGCCCGGGCCCGCTCGGCACGCTGGACGTGTACGCCTTCGCCGACGGCACCACGCTCTGCGTCGCCCCCGGCGACCGGGAGACCGCGTACCGGCTGATCGACGCCGTCCGGGCCGGCGAGGACGTCCGGCTGCTCGGCGGCTCGCGGTTCTCCGGCTCGTACTCGCTGACCTTCTCCACCGACGACGACGCCGTCTACGTGCTCGCCGACCGGGTGGTCGCCAGCATCTGACACCACGCGCGCGGACGCGGACGCGACAGCCGCGGCCGACGTTGACCCGAGGGCCGACCGGATCAAGGGGTTACCGATCCGGTCGGCCCTCGGCGTTCCCGTCCGCCGTTTCCCGCCGGCGGCCCGCACCGGCCGCCCACCGGGCCCTCGTACCGGGCCGTTCCGCTCCGGCCGCCCGCCGGGCCGCTGCCGCCGGGCCAGGGCTCAGCCGCAGAGCGCGGCTGTGGCGGCCACCTCGGCCAGGGCCCGGGCGAGCACCGCCGGGGCCGCCGCGGGGCCGCCCAGCGGCTCCGGGAGCGGCACCAGCGCCTGGGCCGGCAGGGCCGTCAGGGCGGCCGCCAGGTCGTGCCCGGCGACGGCCAGCTGGTCGCCGGCCGCGAAGGCACCGGCGTCCGGGAACTCGCGCGGCGGCGCGGCCGGTCCGCCGGCGCCGTCCGCCGCCCCCTCGGCGGCCTGCGCCGCCGTCGCCAGCCGGCCGGCCAGCGCCAGCGCGGCGGCGGCCCGGGAGGGGTGGCCGGGGACGGCTCCCAGCAGCCGGCTCTGCGGCATCGAGCGGAAACGGTCCGCCAGGGCGTCGACGGCTTCGGCGAGGGAGGCTGCTTCAGGCATGGCGCGAGCCTAGACGAAAGCCGCCGGGCCGGAGCGGAAGGCTCCGGGGCCCGGCGGCAGTGCGCGGGGGACGCGGTGATCAGTCGTCGCCGCGCAGGATCGCGATCAGCCGCAGCATCTCGATGTAGATCCAGACCAGCGACAGGGTGAGCCCGAAGGCGGCCCGCCAGGACTCCTTCTGCGGGGCGCCCTGGGCGATGGCCTGCTCGATGGCCGCGAAGTCCAGCGAGAGGAAGAACGCGCCGAGGCCGATGCCGACCAGGCCCACCACGATGCCCAGCGGGCCGGAGCGCAGCCCCATCTCCGCACCGAACATCGACGCGACCGCGTTGACCAGCAGCAGGAGCACGAAGCCCATGGCGATCGCGATGCCGATCCGCGTGTACCGCGGGGTGACCCGGATCCGGCCGGTCTTGTAGGCGATCAGCATCGCCGCGAAGACCGCCGCCGTGCCCAGTACCGCCTGGATCGCGATGCCCGGCCAGATGGTGTTGAACACCTTGGTGACGGCACCGAGCGCGAAGCCCTCCAGGCCCGCGTAGAGCAGGATCAGCGGCGGGCTGACACTCCGCTTGAACGAGATCACCAGGCCGACCACGAAGGCGATCAGCGAGGCGCCGATGGCCAGGCCGAAGTTCCGGTCCGGCAGCGCGAACCAGGCCAGCCCGCCGAAGGCGACCAGGGTGAGCAGCGTCATGGCGGTGCGTGCGACGACGTCGTCGAGCGTCATCCGCCCGGTGTCCAGCGGGCCGGCGGACGGCGCGCCGTACATCTCGACCAGCTGCTCGTCGGTCAGCGGAGCCTGGCCCTGCGGCTGCTGGGCGTAGGGGTTGTTGCCGTACGGGTTGTCGCCGTACGGGCCGCTCTGGCCGGGGGGGCCTGCGGCGTACGGGCTCCCGGCCGGCGGGGCCTGCGTGGTACCGAAACCCGCGTAGCCGGGCTCGCGGGTGAAGGACCCCTCCCGCGAGAAGACCGGGTTGCTGCTTCTCATTGCTCATTCCCTC
The DNA here is from genome assembly GCF_040298365.1 of Kitasatospora sp. NPDC001603. NCBI lineage: Bacteria > Bacillati > Actinomycetota > Actinomycetes > Kitasatosporales > Streptomycetaceae > Kitasatospora > Kitasatospora sp. NPDC001603. The sequence continues at coordinate 785 of NZ_JBEPAA010000012.1, read as the reverse complement.
CGTGGCGGCACTGCACCGCCCGCACCACAAGGGTAATGGGTTGGCAAAAGAATAGGGATACGCCGCAAGGAGGATCCGGGGAGCGGCGCCCGGCGGGGACGCCCGGTGGCGTCCCCGCGGGTCGAGCGGTGCCCGGAGCCGGACTCGAACCGGCACGGCCTCACGGCCAAGCAGTTTTAAGCTGCCCGTGTCTGCGTTCCACCATCCGGGCCTTCAAGGACCTGCCCTGCCGACAGTCGGAGGTGGTGCTCCGTCCCCGTGCGGGCCATCCCCGAGCCTAGTCGCCCGCCTCCCCCTTTCGCATGTTCCCAGCCAGGGAAGTTGTCATGTTTCCTTGCCATCTGACGAACAGTTCGTGATTTGGCCAATCCGAGCGTGCTATCCGGCCAGCGGGATCAGGTAAGGGTTGACGTCATACCCGAGGATGAGGGCTTTCTCCGGACGTACGCCCAGCGGTGGTCAGGCCAACCGTCCGGCGGAGCGACGAGAAGCCGTGACCACGTGGCCGAGCATGGAGATACCGCCGAACCCCTGCGCAGACCGGCCCTCCGGAGCCGTCCCGCACCCCCGGCGCCGTCCGCAGCCCGACCCCAAGGAGCACCCCCCGTGACCACGTCGACCGCAACCGCCGTCCGTACCGGCCGGGCGGCCGCCCGCGCCACCGGCCTCAACAAGGTCTACGGGGACGGAGAGACCCGCGTCGTCGCGCTCGACAACGTCAGCGTGACGTTCCCGCAGGGCGAGTTCACCGCCATCATGGGCCCCTCCGGCTCCGGCAAGTCCAC